>NZ_PQHY01000048.1:0-54079 GCF_003385175.1 Amycolatopsis ruanii | reverse complement strand
GGGAGGCGGGGTGGCTGCCCGGTGAGCGCCGGGCGGCGCGGGCGGGTGGCGGTGTGTTCCACGAGGCGGCGTGGCCGCCCGGTCAGCGCGGGCGGCCCCCGGTCAGCCGCGTGCCCGGAGCCGGCGCAGCATGCGGGCGTCCTCGAAACCCACCGCCCGCGCCGCGGCCTCCACCGTCGCTCCGTGGCCGATCAGGTGCTCGGCCCGCTCCAGGCGCAGCATCTGCTGGTACCGCAACGGCGTCAGCCCCGTCGCGCGGGTGAACAGCCGCGTCACCGTGCGCTCGCTGCATCCGGCCGCGCCCGCCAGGTCGGCCAGCTTCAGCGCCTCCGCGAACCGCGCGTCGATCAGGTCCTGGAGGCGGTGCACGGTGTCGTTGACGTGCGCCCGGTGCCGCAGCATCGCGCTGGCCTGCTGCTCGTCACCGTTCCGCCGCGCGTACACCACCATCGACCGCGCCATCCGCGCCGCCACCGCCGGGCCGTGCCGCGCCGCGACCAGGTGCAGCGCCAGGTCGATCCCGCTCGCGATGCCCGCCGACGTCACCACCCGCTCGTCGACGACGTACAGCACGTCCCGCACCACCGTCGCCGCCGGGTAGCGCGCCGCCAGCGCATCCTGCAGCTCGTGGTGCGTCGTGCAGCGGCGGCCGTCCAGCAGCCCCGCCCGGCCCAGCGCCTCGGCCCCGGAACACACGCTCGCCACCGTGCCGCCCCGCTCGTGGTGCGCCCGCAACCACGCCAGCCCGGCGGCACTCAGCGGAGCCGCCGTCAGCCGCGGCGACCGCCACCCGGGCACGACCACCAGATCGCCCGGCGACAGCTCCGGCCAGTCCCGCTCCGCCGTCAGCGGCACACCCTGCGCGCTCTCGACCGTGCCCCGCTCGCCCAGGTACGCCAGTTCGTAGTCCAGCCCCAGATCGCGCGCCGTCGAGAACACCTGCGCGGGTCCGGCGAGGTCGAGCAGGTGCAGGCGGGGGAGGAGCACGAAGGCCACACGGGTCACGATCCGGTCAGCCTACGCCCGCCCCGGTCAGCTCGGCGACGCGCCGGATCGTGGCGAAGCGGCCGGCCAGCGCGTACTCGGTGCGGGCGATGATCTCGTCCGTGCCCAGCGTGCGCGGATCGGCGAGGATCTCCTCCGGCGTCAGCCCGGCGGGGGCGTCCCGGTGCGGGATCGGATCGGTGGTGGTCGCGTCGGTCACGAAGGTGACGTCGTAGCCGAGG
Organism: Amycolatopsis ruanii; assembly: GCF_003385175.1. Classification (NCBI taxonomy): domain Bacteria; kingdom Bacillati; phylum Actinomycetota; class Actinomycetes; order Pseudonocardiales; family Pseudonocardiaceae; genus Amycolatopsis; species Amycolatopsis ruanii. The sequence goes on along the minus strand of NZ_PQHY01000048.1, from coordinate 52,853 downwards.
TCGGACGCCAGCCGCGCGGTCGTCTCGCAGCACTGCTCGGTGCGGATGCCGCAGACGGTCAGCCGCCGGATCCCGCGCGAGACCAGGATCTGCTGCAGGTTCGTGGTGGTGAAGGCGTTGTGCGCGGTCTTGGTCAGCACCGGCTCACCCTCGGCCGGGGTCAGGCCGTCCATCAGCCGGACGTGCCCCAGCGCCGGGTCGAACACGGTGCCGCTGCCGGGTTCGCTGTGCAGGACCCAGCACACCAGCCCGCCCCGGGCGCGCGTGTGCTCGGCGAGCAGGGCCGCCCGCTCCGCCACCTCCGGGTTGGCGGTGAGCCGCCAGATCGGCCGCTGCCGGAACGACTCCTGGACGTCGATGACGACGAGTGCTTCGCTCATGCCGACGAGTCTGGCGGCCCGAGCACCCGCCGGGCAGGCTCGATCAGGCCCGGAAGCGGGCCGATCCGGTCACGAGCCGTTGCCCGTCTCCTCCTCCTCGGTGCTCACCGGGCGGGTGCGGGACGTGCCGCCGAAACCGGGCGCGAGGTCGGCCGGGTTGGGGGTGTCGTTGTCGGCGTTCGGCCCGCCCTGCGGCGGATCGGATTCCGGGATGCCCGGCGCCGACTCCGGCTGGTGGTTCGGGTTGCCGTTCATGGCTGCCTCCTCCGGGGTCGGATTCCCGGCCGGAAGCCGCTCAAACCGGACAGTCAGCCCCGGCGGCCCGGGTTCGCGATCGCCGTGGTGAGGCAGAACCCGATCGGCCCCGCGGTGTCGTGCAGGGTGCAGTGCCCGACGGCGATCCCGTCCTCGCTGAGGTGTCCCGACGACTCCAGCCCGATCGCGTCCGACAGCGGCAGCCGGCTCAGCGACAACGTGTAGTCGGCGTTGATGAAGTCCAGGCTGCCGGCGCTCGCGTGCGCCAGCGGGCTCGCGGTGTCGGCCGCCAGCGCGGCACGTACGAACGGCGACAGCGCTTCCCCGGCCACCAGCTCCCGCGACTCGCGCAGCCACGCGCGCCGCCGCCCGGCGCCGCGGCCGCCGCGCAGCGGCTGGTTGTGCTCGTCGAACCGCCAGATCGCCCAGCCCTGTTCGCGCGGCTCCCACAGCTCCTCGGGCGGTGGCGCGTCCCACGAGGGCGTGGCCGGGACCGGCGCGGCCGGCTGGTCACCGCCGCGGAGCAGCACGGCCGTCGCACGGGCGACGAGCCCGTTCGCGCCGTGCACCAGGGCGTCGGCGACCCGGATGCGGCGCCCGTCCCGCACGAGCGCGGTCTCGACGCGCACCGGGGCGAGCGGCGTGTTCCGGAACAGGTCGACGGTCAGCCGGGTGAAGTGCAGGCCCGGCGCGGCCTGGTCGCGTTCCAGCGCCCGCGCGGCCAGCCCGCCGAGCAGGCGGCCGTGGATCATCTCCGGATTCCACCAGCTGCGCGCCACCGGATCCGGGACCAGCTCGTCGCCGTCGGCGGTGAAGAACGCCTGCTGCTGCTCGGTCTGCGCCACCGGGTGATCTTAGAGCGCGGTCGGTGGTCAGGTGACGGTGAACGAAACCGGGGTGCCGTCGGGCAGGTCGTGGATCTGCTGGGCGACCGGTCCCCGGATCCGCAGGGCGGTCACCGCGTCGCGGACCACGAGGTTGTCGAGCCGGTACTCGCCGCCCAGCACGAACGGGGTCACGGGCAGCAGGCGTTCGTCGTGGCCGAGCGCGCCGTGGGTGTCCTGCCACAGCCTGGCGAACGCCGCCGCGCCGCGGGTGCCGGGCTTCTCCTGCAGCCAGCCGGCCCAGCTGTCCAGACCGGTGCCGAGCGCGGTGCGTTCACCGGTCTCCGGGTCGAACGCGACGACGCGCCGGTCGTCCTCGATGGCGAACTGGACCCCGAAGAGGTCCTGCGCGAAGCACAGCAGGCCGTCGGCGAGGCCGCCATAGGTGTCCTTCCAGGTGTCCACGGCGTTCCACGCGGCCAGTTCCGGCCCGAGTCCGCGCGGGCCCGCGTGGAAGACCTGCACGCCGTAGTCGAACAGCGCGAACCCGTTGAGCCGCGACAGCAGCCCGGCGAGTTCGCGCGACACGCCGCCCCCGAGTTCCACCTCCACCGGTGATCCGAGCGGACCCTTCGCGCGCTCCAGCAGACGTGTCAGTGCCGTGTTCATCGGAACGTCCTCAATACGAACTTGTCGCCGTCGTCGGCGCGGCCGAGACCCCAGAAGTCGCCCAGCATGCCGCGCCCGTCGAGCTGGCGTTGAATGGACCCGTCCCGTCCGTTGAGCTGGTGGCCCATCGCCGAACCCGCCCCCCGGTTGTCGGCGAAGGGCACGTACTTCACGCTCTTGTCGCCGGTGGTGTCCGCGACGGCGGGCGGGTACTCGTCCTTGTCGAACCCCTCTTTCGACGGGATACCGCCGATCGCGGCCGCCCGGCGGGCTTCGCTGCCTTCGCGCTGGACCGTCAGCACCGGGTCGGGGCGGGGAACGTTCCGCTGCTGGTCACCACGCCAGAAGGTGCCACCCTGTGCTTCGTCGATGTGCTGCGCGGATTCCGGGTACCGCTCGTGCGAAACGTAGACGGTCCGGGGACGGTCGAGGCCGTCGACGGCCTGCGCGAGATCGTAGTAGGCGTTGCGTATCCGGGCGCCTTCCACCAGGGTCTCCTCCGCGAGGACGTCCCCCACCTCGTCCGCCGTGCGGGTCACCGCTTTCCCGGCCTCGTCGAATCCGGCCCAGTCGAGCGCGGCGCCGACGGCCGAGCCGGCCCCGTCGATGATGTCGTCGCTCGTTTCGCCGAGGAAGCTGCCGACGTTGACGTTCGAGTCACCGCCGGTGCGAAGCAGGTTGCCCGCCAGTTCCGCGACGGCGCTGGGTTCCTCGGGCTGCTCCTCGGCCGCCGCGACCCCGTTCCAGATCTCGCGGATGCCGGCCGCCCCGGCGGCGTGCCGTTGCCGGGTTTCCGCCACGGTCGCGGCCACGGTTTCGCCTTCGGCGACCTCTCGCTCGCCGTCCGGCAGCAACGCGCGAGCGAGGTGCCAGTCGGTCTCACCGTTTTGCAGGGACTGCTCGTCGCCTTTCCTGACCTCGGTGACCTGCTCCGCGCTCGAACGCGCCGCATCCGACACGGACCTCGCCAGCCGAGCCGTCTCCCGGTTGCCCTCCGCCAGTTCGGCCGCCCGGTGCCCGGCGTCCTGGCCGGCCTGGTCCCGCCACTCGTTCCCGGCGTTGGCCCGGGCCTGTTCGCCCTGGTCGGTCGCGGTCGTGACCGACTCGCCGAGCCGCCCCGTCTCGTCCGCCACCCTCCCCATCTCGTCGGGCGGGCCGACGGGGGGTTCCTCCCGGTGGACCGCGTTCCGGAACTCGTTCGGTGCGCCCTCGCCGCCTTGTTCCGGCGTTGATGCCTCGGCGTCACCACCGTCTTCGCCAGGGCGGTCGGTCCCGGCGGTGGGCTGGGCCCCGTCGCCGCGGGTGGCCGGTTCACCAGATGTGTCCTCGGCCGGCCGGGCCGGCTCCTGCCCGGTCGGTTCCGGCTGCGCCCCGCCTCCCTCCGCGGGCGCCTTCCCGGAGCCGTTCTCCGGGGCCGCCTCGGCTGCGGGCTCGGATTGCCCGGCAGGCGCCGAATTCCCGGCGGGTGGGGCTCCCGGTGGCTCGGCCATCACGCTCTCCTTCGCGCCTCACACGAATCGCATGGAGAGACCACTGTGGGGACAGAAGGCGGTCACCCGCGGCGCCTTGTCCCGTTCCGGCCACGCGCCCACCTCACTCGCGCCGGTGATCCAGGTCGCGAATAGGTCACTTCGGCCACGCGCGGGCGGCTCGTCTGTTTGGATCACGCCGGTTCGACAACGATCGGAAGGTTCCCATGACGTACCCGCCCCAGCCGGGCCAGTACCCGGCCGCGCCGCCGCCCTACCCGGGCGAGCAGTACTCCGTCCAGCAGCCGCCCAGCGGGGGCACCGCGATCACCGCCGGGGTGCTCGCCGTCCTCGGCGCCCTGTGGGGCGTCTTCAGCGGCATCCTCAACCTCGGCGTCGTCGACGAGGTGGTCGACGACCTGAAGTGGATCGTGGTCCTGCAGGGCACGGTCTACCTCGTCGAGTTCGCCACGCTCCTGCCCGGCGCCATCCTGCTGTTCCTGCGCAAGCCGGCGGGCCGCTGGCTCGTCGCCCTCGGCAGCGCGCTGCACATCCTGCAGGGCGTCATCGCGCTGATCGTGCTGGCCTCGGACGACCGGTTCAACCGCAACCTCGACACCGCGGCCGGCATCGGCGGCGGGGTCGGCGGGCTGCTGGTCGTGCTGTCCCCGGCGATCGCCACCCTGGTGCTGGTGCTCGTGCCGCTCACCGCCCGCTGGTGCGCGTGGGGCAAGCGCCCGCCGCAGCAGCCGGGCCCGTACCAGGGTCCGCCGCCGCAGCAGCAGCAGTGGTGACGGCTCCGGAAAAATAGTCCGCGAGGGTTGTCGATCCGGCCCGGGTTCCTCCGACGTGTTCATGACAGCAACTTCGGAGGAAGGATCGACCATGGCTCGCGTTCCGGTTTCCCAGGCCCAGCTCACCCTCGTCGTCCTGGGCGTCGTCCGCATCGTGGTCGGACTGTTGTTCGCCCTCCACGGCCTGCAGGGGTTCGGCGCGTTCGGCGGCATCGACGGCCAGGGCGGCGGCGTGGCGTTCGGGGCGTGGCCGGGCTGGTGGGCCGGCGTCATCGAGCTGGCCGGCGGGGTCCTGGCGCTGCTCGGGCTCGGCACGCGGGCCGCGGCGCTGCTCTGCTCCGGTGCGATGGCCTACGCCTACTTCACCGTGCACCAGCCGCTGGCCCTGCTGCCGCTGCAGAACGCGGGCGAGATCGCCGTCCTGTACAGCTGGGTGTTCCTGCTGATCGCGGTCACCGGCCCGGGCCGGTTCGCGCTGAGCGGCGTGCTGCGGCGGCGGGCGGCCGAGCGGGTGGCACGCGTCCCCGCCGGCGTGTGACTCAGGCGGGCTGCCGGGCCGGGTCCTCGTCGCGCAACAGCGGCGACCCGGCCAGCAGCACGGTGCACCCGGCCAGCGCCCCGGCGGCGACCAGTTCCAGCGCGATCCACGGCCCGCCGCGGACGTGCTCCCCGAACACCAGCAGACCCCAGCCCAGCGCGACCAGCGGGTTGGCCAGGACGAGCCCGGGCTGGGCGGCGACGAGCCGCCCGGCCCCCAGTGCCGTCTGCAGCAGAAAGAACCCGGCGGGCCCGGCGACGAGCATCGCGTAGGTCTGCCACGCCTGGAACAACCCGGGACGCCGTTCGCGGTGAGCGCGGCCGTCACCCCGGCCATGAGCACCGCGGTGAACCCGAACCACAGCCCCGCCGCGGCACCGAAGAAGGCCGCGCTGTGCGTGGTGTCGTCCCGCCGCCCGGCCGCGAAGAGCAGCGCCACGCAGGCGACCGTCACCGCACAGCCGAGCAGCCACTCCAGCGCCGAGACGCCGCGCGCGTCCCCACCGCCGGGGGCGAGCGCGAACAGCAGCAGCCCGACCGCGGCGGCCATCCCGACGGCGGCGATCCAGTCCCGGGCGCGCAGGCGCGTGCGGAAGGCCAGCCCGGACAGGACCAGCGTGACCGCCAGCTCGGACACCATGATCGGCTGGATGAGGACGATCGGCCCGGTCGCGAGCGCCGCCGCCTGCAACACGAGCCCGCAGAGCATGACGACCACCCCGGCGCCCCACACCGGGGTCTTGACCAGCCCCTTGAGCGCGCCGACGTCCAGGTCGCTGCCCTGCGGCTGTTTCCGCGCCCCGGCACGCTGCAGCACGGCCCCGGCCGCGTTCGCGAAGGCGGCGGCCACCGCCAGGAGCACGGTCAGCATCTCCTCACGGTGACACGGGTGTGCGAGGAGCGCACGGCGCCGGAAAAGTTTTCCGGGCGAGGGTGTCCGATCCGGGTGGTGGCGTTCGTAGCAGGGGTGAGGCCGCCCACGCGGGGCGGCGCCGAGGCAGAGGAACCGTGAACATGAAGCTGACGACCATGACCCAGCTCACCGTCGACGGGGTGATGCAGGGCAACGGCGGCGCATCGGAGGAGGACCGCAGGAACGGGTTCACGCGCGGCGGATGGGCCATGGGGAAGGGCGACGACGACACCCAGACACTCATCAAGGACACCTACGAGCGTGCCGACGCGTTCCTGTTCGGCCGGCGCACCTACGAGCTGTTCGCCGGCTCGTGGGGGGCCGCGGCGGCTCAGGACGTGCCGGGCTGGGAGCCCGTCTGGCGGGCGCTGAACACGCGGCCCAAGTACGTGGCCTCCACCACGCTCACCGCTCCGGCGTGGCCGGGCACCACCGTGCTGCCCGGCGACCTCGCGGCCGCCATCGCCGATCTGAAGGCCAAGCCGGGGGGTGAGCTGCAGGTGCACGGCAGCGGCGCGCTGATCCGGTGGCTGCTGGCGAACGAGCTGGTCGACGAGATGACCCTGATCGTCATCCCGGTGATCGTCGGCCAGGGCGCGCGGTTGTTCCCGGAGACCGGCCCGGACATCGCGCTCGACCTGGCCGAGTCGCGCACCGACGCGAAGGGCGTGACGATCCAGGTCTACCGGCCGGCCGGGCGCCCGAAGTACGCACCGGTCAGCTGAACTTCCCGACACCACAGGAGATGATCCCCGGATGCAGTACCTGTTTTCCGTGATCCACGACCAGGCCGGCCTCGCCACCCCGGAGGAGGACGCCGCGATCGACGGGTTCAACGACCGGCTCCGGGCCGAGGACCACTGGGTCTTCGCCGCCGGCCTGGCCGCGCCCGGCACGGCCACCGTCGTCGACAACCGGGGCGCGGAGCTGATGGTCACCGACGGGCCCTTCGTGGAGTCCAAGGAGTACCTCGCCGGCTTCTGGATCATCGAGGCTCCCGACCTCGACGTGGCGCTCCGGCTCGCGGCCGAGGGGTCGAAGGCGTGCAACCGGAAGGTCGAGGTGCGGCCGATCCTGGACGCATGAGCGACGTCCGCGAGGCGGTCACCCGGGCCCACCGCGAGGAGTGGGCCCGGGTGGTCGCCGCACTGACCCGGCGGTTCGGCGACCTCGACATCGCCGAGGAGGCGGCCGCCGAGGCGTTCGCGACCGCCGTCGAGCGGTGGCCCGCCGACGGCGTGCCACCCAGCCCCGGCGCCTGGCTGACCACCACCGCCACCCGCAAGGCCATCGACCGCATCCGGCGCGAGACCAAGCGCGACGACAAGCACCGGGAGGCACGGATGGTGTGGGACGAGCCGGCTTCGCCCGCGGGCGTCATCGACGACGACCGGCTCCGGCTGATCTTCACCTGCTGCCACCCGGCGCTGGCGGTGGAGAGCCGGGTGGCGCTGACGTTGCGGATGGTCGGTGGCCTGACCGTGCCGGAGATCGCCCGCGCCTTCCTGGCGACCGAAGACGCGATGGGGCGGCGGATCACCCGCGCGAAGGCCAAGATCAAAGCGGCGCGCATCCCTTATCGCGTGCCGTCTGCGGAGGATCTCCCGGCGCGGGTCTCCGGTGTGCTCGCGGTGCTGTTCCTGGTGTTCAACGAGGGCTACCTGGCGACCGGCCCCGGCGCCGATCCGGTGCGGGGCGACCTGACGGCCGAGGCGATCCGGCTGACCCGCCTGGTCCGGGCGCTGCTGCCCGGTGACGGTGAGGTGGCGGGGCTGCTGGCGCTGATGCTGCTCATCGAGGCCCGCCGCCCCGCCCGGGTGTCCGCGAGTGGGGAGCTGGTCGCGCTGGACGAGCAGGACCGGGGCGCGTGGGACTCGGCGCTGATCGCCGAGGGCCACCGGCTGGTGCGGGAGCGCCTGGCGGCGGGGGTGGCGCCGGGGCGCTACCAGATCCTCGCCGCGATCAACGCGGTGCACACCTCCGCCCGCCACATGCGCGACACCGACTGGTCGCAGATTCTCGCCCTGTACGACCAGCTCGTGCGCCTCGACCCGTCACCGGTCATCGCCCTCAACCGGGCCATCGCGGTCGCCGAGCTCGACGGCCCGGAGGTGGCACTGGCGGCGGTCGACGAGCTGGCGGCGAAGCTGTCCGGTTACCACGCCTTCCACGCGACACGGGCCGACCTGCTGCGCCGGCTGGGCCGCGGCGAGGAATCCCGCGCCGCGTACGACCGGGCGATCGAGCTGGCGGGCAACACCGCGGAGACCGCGTACCTGACCCGCCGCCGCGACCAGCTGCGATAGCGGCCAGGGGCACGTCCCGGCACCGCGCCTTCGCGGGCTGGTGCCGTGCCCGGAAGGGGTGGCCGGGCTCAGCCGCCCAGCTGGGCGGCTCCCAGGGTGTTCAGCACGCGCTCCGGGCCGATGCCCGCCGCCTCCGCCCGCACCGTCCCGTTGCCGAGCCAGTCCAGCTGCCCGGGGGCGTGCGCGTCGGTGTCGATGGCGAACACGCAGCCGATCTCGGCGGCCATCGCCAGCAGGTCGTCGGGTGGGTCCATGCGTTCCGGGCGGCAGTTGATCTCCACCGCGGTCCCGCTCTCCCGGCACGCCGTGAACACCCGCTCGGCGTCGAACTGCGACTGCGGGCGTCCGCGGCCCATCACCATCCGGCCCGTGCAGTGCCCCAGGACGTCCACCAGCGGGTTCCGCACCGCCGCCAGCATCCGCTCGGTCATCGGCTCCGACGGCATCCGCAGCTTCGAGTGCACACTCGCCACCACCACGTCCAGCCGCGCCAGCAGGTCGTCCCGCTGGTCCAGCGACCCGTCCTCGAGGATGTCCACCTCGATGCCGGTCAGGATCCGGAACGGCGCCAGCTTCTCGTTCAGCTCCGCCACCACGTCGAGCTGCCGCAGCAGGCGCTCGGCCGACAACCCGTTCGCCACCGTCAGCCGCGGCGAGTGGTCCGTCAGCGCGATCCACTCGTGCCCCAGCGCCCGCGCCGCCTCGGCCATCTCCTCGATCGGGCTCCCGCCGTCGGACCAGTCGGAATGCGTGTGGCAGTCGCCCTTCAGCGCGCCCCGCAATCCCGACCGGTCCGGCTCCGGCGCCTCCGCGAGCAGTTTCGCCAGGTAGCCGGGCTGCTCACCGGCGCACGCCTGCTCGACGACCTGTGCCGTCGCCGGCCCGATGCCCGGCAGCACCTGCAGCGTCCCGAGCCGGACCCGCTCGGCCAGCTCGTCGGACGGCAACTCCGCCACCACGGCCGCCGCCCGCCGGAACGCCCGCACCCGGTAGGTCGGCGCGCCGGCGCGCTCCAGCTCGAACGCGATCTGCCGCAACGCCTGTGCCGGGTCCACGACACCACACCTACCGCGCCGCGGCGGACTTCGCACGCCGTCAGGCGCCGGTGACCCCGTCCAGGCCCTCGCGCAGGAAGTCGGCGTGCCCGTTGTGCCGGGCGTACTCGTGGATCATGTGCAGCATCACCGCCCGCAGCGACACGTCGGTACCCCAGCGCGGCGAGTGTACGGTGAAGTCCAGCGACTCGGCCTCCCGCTCGATGCGCCGGGCGTGCTCGACCTCGGCCTGCCACGCCGCGAACGCCTCCGCCCGCGTCGACTCCCGCGCGTCGTAGGCCACCTGGAAATCACCGGAGTCCGACCACACCAGCGGCAGGTCCGTCTCCCTGTTCAGCGTCCGCCGGAACCACGCGCGCTCGACCTCGGCCATGTGCCGCACCAGCCCGAGCAGCGACAAGGCCGACGGCGGCATCGACTGCTCGCGCAGGTCCTCATCGGACAGACCGTCGCACTTCCAGGCCAGCGTGGCGCGGTGGTACTCGAGGTTGGCGCGCAGCAGCTCGCGCTCACCGCCGACGGTGGGAGGCTCGGGACGTTCGGTGGGCATGACGCGCAAGCTTACCTACCGCCGCGGCACCTTGATCCCGTACTGCGCGATCTTGCGGTACACCGTCGCGCGGCTCATCCCGAGCATCGACGCCACCTGCGCGGCCGTCGTGCCCGGTCTGGTCAGGCAGCGCACGATCTCGTCGCGCTCCACGGCCTCCATCCGGGTCAGCCGGCGGCCGGGGCTGGTGAACACCTCGGGCGGCAGGTGCCGGACGTCGACCACATCGGCCCGCGCCACCGCCTCCCGCACGACCTGCCGCAGCTGCCGCACGTTGCCCGGCCACGAGTAAGCCGTGAGCGCGCGCGACGCGGCCGGGGTGAAGGTGACCGGGCGGCCGCGGCTCTCCCGCGCGAAGTGCCCGGCCAGCGGGAGGACGTCGTCCGGCCGGTACCGCAGCGCCGGCACCTCGACGACCGTGTCGACCAGCGCCCGCAGCACGTCCGGCACCCCCGCGTGGTCCTCGGCCGTGAGCACGAACGCCCCGCGCGCCGCCGCGAACAACCCGGCCAGCTCCTCGGCGGCGTAGGCGGGCAGCGCGTCGGCGCCGGAGGTGATCACGCACGTGTCGGCCTTGCCGACCTCGGGCGTCCACAGCGCGAGCCACGACGCCGCGTCCTGCGGCGCGGGCGGACGGGCGTTGAGGATGCGTTCCCGCGGCCGCACCGACCGGCGGGCCAGCGACGCCAGCGCCGCCTTCCCGCTGCCGGGCTCCCCGGTCACGCACACCACGCGCCCGTGCTCCATCGCCGCGCGAGCCTCGGCCAGCGCGTCGGTCCAGGCGGCGGACAGGTTCGCCGTGACCGCGGGCAGCCGGTCGGCGTAGACGTGGAACACCTCGCCGCGCGGGCCCGGCGGCGCGAGGTGCCCGTGCGACCGCGCGAGCATCAGCGCGGCCGTGTTGCCCGCCGCGGCCTGCGCCAGCGCGAGCAGCAGTTCCTTCGACGACTTCGACCAGGTGGTCAGGTTGACGCTGCCGAGCAGCCGGTTCGTCCCCGGTTCCAGCACCGGCGCGGCCGCGCACGTGTAGCCCCACAGCCCGGTGCAGTAGTGCTCCTCGGCGGACACCAGCGACGGGGCGCGGTCGGCCAGCGCGAGCCCGAGCCCGTTGGTGCCGGCGTCACGCTCCGCGTAGGAAAACCCCGGCGCCAGGTGGACGCGGTCCAGCGAACGGATGATGGTGGAGTCCTTGCACAGCCGGCTGAGCACCAGGCCCTCACTGTCGGTCAGCATCAGGCTCACCGGTTCGTTGGCCAGCGTCGAGTGCAGCCCGGTCAGCACCTCCTGGCCGCACTCGAAGAACAGCGAATCGTGGTCCACTGTGCCGGAAAACGCCGGCCGCACCGTCTCCGGCGACACCCCGTACTGCCTGCTGCGCTGCCAGGACGCGGCCAGCCGGGGCGGCAGGACCGCCCGCTGATCCACCATGGCGACCTCCCGTCCGCATCGTTGCGTCTTCCGGGGAGGCTACCCCGCCGTGCGCCGCGAACAGGTCGTCCGGCTGTCTCATATTGAGACGCCACACGGGCCCGCCGCGCCGCGCGGCTACCTACCGTCACCGGTGAACGTGCCACGGTCGCCACGCCGGAAGGACCCGAACTGATGTACACCAAGGACGGCGAACGCTACTTCATCGTCGACGCCCACATCGCGCTGTGGGACGCGCGCCCGGACAACCAGCGCAACATCCACGGCAAGCAGTTCATCGACTGCTTCTACGACTACCACCGCAACCTCAGCCCGGAGTCCGAGGTGTGGCCGTACGAGGACTACCTCTACCAGGGCGGCGCGCGTCTGATGACCGACCTGTTCGACGACGGCTACGTCGACCACGCCATCTTCCAGCCCGCGCACCTGGGCGCCTTCTACCACCGCGGCTTCGGCCAGACCGAGGAGGCGTTCGCGCTCGCGCAGGCCCACCCGGACAAGCTCACCTACAACCACTTCTGGGACCCGCGCTTCGAACAGGCCGGGCTGGACCAGCTGCGCCGCGACGCGGAACGCTTCGGCCTCAAGGGCGTCAAGCTCTACACCGCGGAATGGCAGGGCGACTCGCGCGGGTACAAACTGGACGATCCGTGGTCCTACCGGTACCTGGAAGCCGCCCAGGAACTGGGGATCCGCAACATCCACATCCACAAGGGACCGACGATCCGGCCGCTGGACCGGGACGCCTTCGACGTCGCCGACATCGACAAGGTCGCCACCGACTTCCCGGACCTGAACTTCGTCGTCGAGCACTGCGGCCTGCCGCGGCTGGAGGACTTCTGCTGGATCGCCACGCAGGAGCCCAACGTCCATGCCGGACTCGCCGTCGCGATCCCGTTCATCCACACCCGGCCGCGGTACTTCGCGCAGATCATCGGCGAGCTGCTGTACTGGCTGGACGAGAACCGCATCCAGTTCTCCAGCGACTACGCGCTCTGGACCCCGCGCTGGCTCGTCGAACGGTTCGTCGACTTCCAGATCCCCGAGGACATGACCGAGTACGCGCCGCTGACCACCGCGCAGAAGAAGAAGATCCTCGGGCTCAACGCCGCCGCGATGTACGACATCCCGGTGCCCGCCGAGCTGCAGCTCCCGCGCGAGGAGCCGCAGGCCGTGGCGGTGGCGTGATGATCACCGAAGCCCAGGCCCGGGCCGCGCTGCACACCGTCCTCGACCCCGAGCTGGACGAGCCCATCACCGACCTCGGATTCGTGCGGTCCCTGGAGGTTTCCGGCACCGCCGTGACCGTGCACCTGCGGCTGCCGACCTCGTTCTGCTCGCCGAACTTCGCCTACCTCATGGCCTCCGACGCCAAAGACGCGCTGTCGGCACTGCCCGGCGCGCGCGAGGTCGCGCTGTTCCTCGACGACCACCACGACTCGGACCTGATCAACCGCGGGCTGGCCGCCGACGCGGGCTACCGCGGCACGTTCCGGCACGAGGCCGAGGAGAGCCTGGAGGAGCTGCGCGCGACCTTCCGCCGCAAGGCGCACACCGCGGCGATGGAACGCGTGCTCACCGCGATGCTGCGGGCCGGTCTGCCCGAGGACGAGCTGCACGACGTCGTCCTCGGCGACCTGCCGCCGGGTGCGGCAACGGACGCGTTGCTGCGCCGCCGGGAGGCGCTCGGCCTGAGCACCGAGCCGTCGGCGTTCGTGCTCGTCGACGACGACGGCAACCGCTACCCGCGCGAGGAAGTGCCGCTGCGGCTGCGGCTCGCGCGGTCGGTGCGCATCTCGATCGAGGGCAATTCCCATTTCTGCCGCGGCCTGCTCCGGACGCGTTACCCGGAGTCGGCGGCGGACCAGTCACCCGTGAAGGAGAAGGTGTCGTGAAGGCAGTGCAGGTCGTGGGCTACCACGAGAACCTCCGCATGACCGAGGTGCCCGAGCCGGAGGTCACCGGGCCCTGGGACGTCGTCGTGAAGATCGGCGGCGCCGGGGTGTGCCGGACCGACATCCACATCCTGGAAGGGCAGTGGGCGGAGAAGTCCGGGGTGACCCTGCCGTACACGATCGGTCACGAGAACGCGGGATGGGTGCACGCCGTCGGCAGCGCCGTCACCAACGTGGCCGAGGGCGACAAGGTGATCGTGCACCCGCTGATCACGTGCGGGCTGTGCGCCGCGTGCCGTTCCGGGAACGACGTGCACTGCGCGGCGAGCGCTTTTCCGGGCATCGACACGCACGGCGGGTACGCGGAGTACCTGAAGACCTCGGCGCGCAGCGTGGTGCGCATCGACGATTCGCTGGAACCGGCCGACGTGGCCGCGCTCGCCGACGCCGGGCTCACCGCCTACCACGCGGCGGCGAAGGCGGCCCGGCGGCTGCGGCCCGGTGACCGGTGCGTGGTGATCGGGGCGGGCGGGCTCGGGCACATCGGCATCCAGGTGCTCAAGGCGCTGACCGCGGCCGAGCTGATCGTCGTCGACCGCAACCCGGACGCGGTGAAGCTGGCCGTGTCGATCGGCGCCGACCACGGGGTGGTCGCCGAGGGGCGGCAGGTCGAGGAGGTGCTGGACCTGACCGGCGGCGCCGGGGCCGAGGTGGTGCTGGACTTCGTCGGCGAGGGCGGCGCGACCCGCGACGGGGTCGGGATGCTGCGCCGCGCCGGGGACTACCACGTGGTCGGGTACGGCGAGAACATCGACGTGCCCACGATCGACATCATCTCCACGGAGATCAACTTCATCGGCAACCTGGTGGGTTCCTACACCGACCTGTGCGAGCTGATGGTGCTCGCCGCGCAGGGCAGGGTGCGGCTGCACACCACGAAGTACCCGCTGGAGCGGTTCCAGGACGCGCTCGACGACCTCGGCGCGGGCCGCATCCGCGGACGCGCGATCCTCACGCCCTGACGCGCGGCTCCCGTTCGTGCGATGCTGGGGAGGGGCTCGCACGAACGGGAGCGCGCCATGGACCGCGACGAGATCGACTTCGCCGGGCAGCTGGATGCCTTGGACACGCTGGACACCAGGGGCCCGGCCGACCCGCTGGACGAGGGCTACTCGCCGGCGGAACGGCCGTGGGCCGCGCAGGGCTGGGGCACGACGCCACGCGAGGAGGCGACGGGGGAGAGCCTGGACGCCCGCCTGGCGCGCGAGGTGGGCGAGCTCGGCCCGGACGAGGGCGACGGCTTGGGCGACACCCTCGACACCGACGGCGAGCTGCGGGACGACGAGGTCGGCGACGCGAGGACCGGCCGCCTGATCGCCCTGGCCGACGGAGAGACCGAGGTGGACCTCTACGCACGCGACATCGGCGTCGACGGAGCCGCCGCGTCAGCCGAAGAGGCAGCGATGCACACGATCCCCGCGGAGGACCTCTGAGCGGCGGTTCACACGGCGCTTGACGCGGTCCCGGGCGTTTCGGCGGCGACACGCATCCCGGCTTGGAGAGGAGCTGTAGCCGTCCCCCTGTCCGGCGCCGAAACGAGGTTGCCGGTGATCAAGACGACCGGGAAGACTGCGGGGATGAACGCTCGAGCCCATGCCGACGCCTGGCTGGCCGCGTGGAAAGCGCGCGACCTCGATGCCATCATGGCCTGCTACGCCGACGACGTGGACTTCGTCGCCTCCACCGTGACCCGCCGGTGGGGCAGGCCCGACGGCCGGCTGCGCGGCAAGCCCGAACTGCGCAGGCACTTCGAACTCGGCCTGGAGCTCGCCCCCGAGCTGACCTTCACCGAAGAGGCACTGCTGACCAGCCCGGGCGGCTACGCACTGCTCTACCACCGCGAGAACGGCAACCGGGTACTCGACGTGGTCGAGCTGGACCAGCACGGCCACGCAGCCCGGGTACGCGCGTTCTACGAACATCTGCAGCAGTAAACGCAAGCAGGCACTCGCCTGGAACAGCTGCTCCGGTTCGTTCTCACACCCAGTAGGAGACGCGGGACCGGTAGTTGCGCATGGCGACGAGCGCGAGCAGCCAGCCCACGATCGTGATGCCACCCACGGCGACCCAGCTCCACGGGCTGACGGCCTGCCCGATCAGCGGCGCGCGCAGGATCTGGACGAAGTGGTAGATGGGGTTGAGGTGGATGATCGGCTCGGCCCAGCTGACGCCCTCGCGCTGGCCGCTCTTGAGCTGGTCGATCGGCCACACGATCGGGGTCAGGTAGAACAGCAGCTGGATCAGCGAGTTGATCACCTGCGGGATGTCCCGGTAGCGGGTGGAGATGATGCCCAGCAGCAGCGTGACCCAGACGCCGTTGAACGCCAGCAGGAAGAACGCCGGGATCGCGGTGAGCGTGTACCAGCCCAGACCGGGGTGGCAGATCCCCGTACCGTCCTGCCCTCGGCGAGGCAGCTGCTCATGAAGTTCCACACCACCAAACCGGTGGTGATGTAGGGCAGGAACGTGCCGATGTGCATCCCGAACAGCTGCGAGTACAGCAGGCCGAGGCCGAGCGCGATGACGCCCTGGCTGATGGTGATCCAGAACGGCCCGATCACCGACCGGCGGTAGCGCTGCTTGATGTCCTGCCAGCCGAGGTGGCTCCACAGCTCGCGCTGGCGGAGGCCTTCCTTGATGTCGCCGAACGCGCGCCCGAACGTGCGGCTGTCCGACAACGGCGGAAGCGGTGCTGGGTCTGACACGAGGTCGGTGGGATCGTCGATGACGGCGGAGGCTTTCATGGTCTTGCTCAGGCTCCTTACGCGACTCGTTCGGGAAGCACGTGTGGCTCGTGTCCTTTGTAGGCGGAGAGCACCTCGCGCACCGGGCCGCGCATGCGGATCCGGCCTTCGTCCATCCAGATCGCCGTCGTGCACAGTTCCAGCAGGACCTCGTCGGAGTGCGAGGCGAACATCAGCAGGCCCGAGCGGTTGACCAGGTCGACCATGCGCCGCCGGGCCTTGGCGATGAAGGCCGCGTCGACCGCGCCCAGGCCTTCGTCGAGGATCAGGATCTCCGGGTCGATCGTGGTGACCACGCCGAGGGCCAGGCGGACGCGCATGCCGGCGGAGTAGGTCCGCAGTGGCATGTGGAGGTAGTCGCCGAGTTCGGTGAACTCGGCGATGTCGTCGGCGCGTTGCTGCATCTGCCGGCGGGACATGCCGAGGAACAGGCCGCGGATCAGGATGTTCTCGTACCCGGAGACTTCCGGGTCCATGCCGACGCCCAGGTCGAACACGGGCGCGACCATGCCCTCGACCCGGGCGGTGCCGCGGGTGGGCTCGTAGATGCCCGACAGCAGGCGCAGCAGGGTCGATTTGCCCGCTCCGTTGTGCCCGACCAGGGCGACCCGGTCGCCCTCGGTCAGGGACAGCGTGATGTCGCGCAACGCCTCGAGGACCGGCACTCTCGCTGAGGTGCCGATGGCGCCGCCGACCTTGCCGAGGACCTTCTTCTTCAACGAGCGCGTCTTGGCGTCGAAGACCGGGAAGTCGACGTAGGCGCCGCGCACCTCGATGTTGACCACGCTCGGAACTCACTCCTGCCGCTGGACATTATGCGAACGTAAACTACCATTATCGTCTGCCCTGTCGCCAGACCCCCCGTGGCGAGCGGTACCGTCCAGGTCGTGAGCGCTCAGCACGCCGAGCACGGCTTCCGTCCCCCGCAGCAGGCCCGCAGCCGGGAATCGCTGCAGAAGGTGCTGGCCGCCGCGGAGCACGTCCTGAGCACGGGCGGTATCGAGGAGTTCACGGTCGCCGCGGTGGCCGAGCGCGCGGGCCTGTCGGTGGGGGCGATCTACCGCCGGTTCACCGGCAAGGAGCAGCTGCTCAAGGCCGTGCAGGACCATCTGCTCGAACAACTGGAAACCGGCGTCGCCGAAGCGCTCGCCGCGGCGCCCGGTGGACTCCGCGGCGCCATCGGTTCGTTCACCCACGCCATGGCGCACACCTTCTCCGGCTACACGCGTGCCTTCCCGGAGCTCCTCAACGGCCAGCCGGCGGACGGCGCCCAGCGCGGCTCGCAAGCGCTCGACACGATCCAGCGGGCGCTCCTGGAATCCGCTGAGGCCCACCTGGGCGAGGTCGCGCGGCCCGGCCCGCGGGAGGCCCTCCGGTTCGCGGCGCGCAGCATCATCGGCTCGTGTGTCCACCGGGCCGCGACGTTCCCCGCCTGGCAGGACGGCCTGTCCTGGCCGGCCTGGGCAGACGCGACGACCGAGATGGCCATGGCCTATCTGACGTCCGGGCCCGTGGGCCATCCGTAACGCGTTTCGACCGCGGTGCCCCCTGGCTCGCCACGTCCGATGCAGCGGTCAGCGGTCACGCCAGGCGAGCGGTGAGAGCGAGACGGCGACCTCGGCGACCGTTGCGCGGTGGTGGTCGACAGGCCTTTCAGGGCGCTGTCGATCCAGCCCTGGACGCGCTGGACGCCGATGTCGCGGTATTCGACGGCTTGGAGGAGCATCTCGAGCTTGTCCGCGTCGCGGGCGCAGCGGGCTTCGATGGTCTCGGCTGTTTCGTACTCGTCGACGGCGTCGCGGACGGAGGTGCGGGCCGCGTCGGGCAGGTGGGCGGTTTGGTCGGCGGTGATCTGCCTGGGGTCGGGTTTGGCGAGGTAGGGCTTGACGGTGTGGGGCAGATCCCCGGTGCGGGTTTCCTGGCTGTCGTGCCACAGGGCGAGGTACGCGGCGCGGGCGGGGTCGGCGCCTTCTTCGGCGGCGAGGAGCCCGGCGAGCTGGGCGACGCGCAGGGAGTGTTCGGCGACGGATTCGGGGTCGCGGACGCCGGCGTGCCACCAGCCCGAGCGCCGGATCCGCTTGAGGACGCCCAGTTCGTAGCCGAAGCCGGCGATGGCGCTGGGGTCGGACACGCAGGGGCTCCTATCGGTCGGCGATGCGGAGGGCGTGGTGCGGGCCGGCGAACTGGTCCCGCTCGGCGCGGGTGAGTTCGTCGGTGGACAAGCCCACTTCGACGGCCTCGGCGAGCGCTGGGGCCAGTCGGTCAGCAGTGACGGCCGTGAGGCTATCAACGTGACCAAGGTGTGCGGATTCAGCGGCAGGTGCGGCGAAGACGGCGCCACACGTCGGGTGAGGTGCTCAAGCAGGTGCACCCCACCTCACGACCGCAGGTCGGCGTGGAGCATGAAGGCGTCGTCGACCTCGCGCAGTTCGCCGATCCAGTAGGCCCAGTAGTTCAGGTTCGCCACGTCCGGGACCGAGCCCATCGGCATCGCGGCGGTGAAGTCCCGTGCGTACCGCGCTGGCAGTGGAGATCTGGGGCGGTTAGTGTCAGCGGGGGTGGCCGCGCGCGCCGAGTTCGGTGATCAGCCGTGCCTCGACCGGTGGGCTCCGGCGGAAGCTGTGCGCCGAGCTGGGAGTAGGAGGCTGCCGATGCTGCACAGTCCCTACACCTGGTTCAGCGGGTGCCGGGAGCGCCCGTGCACACCGTGGTCACCGGACAGGACAGGCGGGGTGCCCGGTCGCCTCACCGGCTGGTTCCCCACCGCGAAAGGGGACTGGCTCGGTGTCGTCGACCAGCTTGTCCCCGGCCTACGCCCTACGCCGTCGCGACGGCTCACCGCGGGAGGCCTCGCGGCGACGGGGTTCTCAACTCGTGCAGAACGTCTTCGAGATGTCGGCGCGTCTCCTGGGGGCTCAGAGTACCTCCATCAGCCGCTCAACTTGCTTCGCCATGACGTTCACGCCGCCGACTCGTGAGGTGAGCGCCGACAGGCCGAGGAAGACTTCGCACTGTGATGCGGCGAGGGTGATCATCGACGCACCCTTCGGCACGCGACTCAGCTCCTACGGGACGAGGGACTCGTCGTCACGGTGCCCTCGAAGGGGTCGCGAACGTGATCACGCGAGAGAGGTCTTGCTGCAGTTGCCCTGACGCACGGCCGTCGGGCGGGCCGGCGAGTGCTCACCGGTCCGCCCGACGGGGGGTCGCATTGGTGTGGAGAACAGCAGGCGGGTTTCAGAGGCTGCTCACCTCCGGAGTGTCGGCCGGCGCGGGCGTGTCCTTGCGGGCGGTGCGGATGGTGGCCAGGCCGAGGAATCCGCCGACGATTGCGAGGGCGGCGGCGCCGAGGAAGGCGGCGGAGAAGCCGTCGGTGAGGGCGACCGCGTTGCCGAGTTCGCCGGCGCCGAAGGAGAGGCCGACCGCGGTCATCGCCGCCAGGCCGAGGGCCGAGCCGATCTGGTATGAGGTGTTGACGATGCCGGACGCGAGGCCACCTTCCTCCGGCTTCGCGCTCGAGATCGCCATGCCCAGGGACGGGATGAACGCCAGAGCCTGGCCCAGAGCGGCGACCAGCGACGCGGGCAGGACGTCGACCACGAACGACCCCGTCGGCCGGACGAAGGACAGCCACACCAGGCCGGCGGCCAGCGCCCACAGACCGGCGACGATCAGGCTCTTGGTGCCGAACCGGGCGATCAGGCGCGGCGCGACGCCGACCATCAGGATCACGATGAGCAGGGTCATCGGGAGCAGCGCCGCGCCGCTGGCGAAGGCGCCGTAGCCGAGGACCTGCTGCAGGTACAGGTTGAGGAAGTACCACATCGGGATCCACGCGGCGCCGAGCAGGAGTTGCGCCAGGTTCGCGGCGCCGAGGCCAGGTGTGCGGAAGATGCCGAGCCGGACCAGCGGAACCCGCCGGGACCGCTGGATGACCAGGAAGATCGCCAGCAGTGCGATGCCACCGGCCAGGGCGCCGAGCGTGGCCGCCGATCCCCAGCCCTGCTCCGGCGCCCGCACGATCGCGAACACGGCCAGCGCGAGACCGGCGGTGACGGCCGCGGCGCCCGCGACGTCCACGGCTCCGCGCCGGGACGGGGTGGCCGGCATGAGGGCGGGCGTGGCCACGATCGCGATCAGCGAGATCGGGACGTAGAGCCAGAAGATCCACGGCCAGGACAGCCACTCGGTGATCACGCCGCCGAGGAAGACACCCGCGGTGCCACCGGCCGGCGCCGCCGTCCCGTAGAGGGCGAGTGCCTTGGTCAGCTCCTTCGGGCGCCCGCCGAACAGCACCATCAGCAGCGTCAGGGCCGACGGTGCGATCAGCGCGGCTCCGGCGCCCTGGAGCACCCGGCCGGTCAGTTCGACCCCGGCGGTGCCGGCAAGCGCGGCCACCACTGAGCCGCCGAGGGTGATGACCCAGCCCGCGGCGAACATCCGGCGCGCGCCGAGCAGGTCGGACAGCCGGCCGCCGAGCAGCAGCAGCCCGCCGAAGGCGACGACGTAGGCGTTGAACACCCAGGACAGGCCGTCCGGGAAGAAGCCGAGGTCGGCCTGCATCTTCGGCAGCGCGACCCCGATGATCGAGGTGTCCATGATGACCATGAACTGGGCGAGTGCGATGAACCCGAGCGCCCACCAGCGCCGGGAACTCGGTTGCGAGGCGGTCATTGCCTTCTCTCCTATACCTCTAGGGGGTATCTGGTGGAGCGAAGGTATCCCCGGATCCCCGCGTCGCGCAAGTACCCCCGGGGGTAATAGTGTGATCTGGATCGACCGGGTGGATCCGGTGGCGTCGCCGAGCTCGTTCCCCATGACGCGGACGCCACGGCTCTCGTCGCCGGCGCGGTCGCCCGGTTGTTCGGCCTGGCGGTCGAGCCGCTCCGGCAGGCCCGGCGACGCGGGGAAGTCAGCACGGCTTCCCCGCCCTCGGCCCACCGCAATTTCTGACCGGTACACCGCAATCTCGCGCATGGAACCGCCCTCGGGGTTCGCCGTAGCGTGCGGACATGCCCGCAATCCCCACGGCGCCCGAACCC
Organism: Amycolatopsis ruanii; assembly: GCF_003385175.1. Classification (NCBI taxonomy): domain Bacteria; kingdom Bacillati; phylum Actinomycetota; class Actinomycetes; order Pseudonocardiales; family Pseudonocardiaceae; genus Amycolatopsis; species Amycolatopsis ruanii. Next base: position 31,932 of record NZ_PQHY01000048.1, on the reverse strand, counting down.
TTCGCGATCCACGTCGCCGAAGCCGATCTCGCGGACCTGCGTGCGCGGCTGGACCGGGTCCGGCTCCCCGAGCCCGAGACGGACCCGGCCCAGGGAATCGAGCTGCGGCGGCTCACCGCGCTGATCGAGGCGTGGCGGCGGCACGACTGGCGGGCGACCGAGGCCCGGTGGAACGCGATCCCGCACTACCGCGTGCGCCTCGACGGACTGGGCATCGCCTTCTGGCACGTCCGCTCGCCGGAGCCGGCGGCGCTGCCGCTGCTGCTGACCCACGGCTGGCCCGGCTCGGTGCTGGAGTTCGAGGACGTGCTGGGGCCGCTCACCGATCCGGTCGCGCACGGCGGTTCCGCCCGCGACGCCTTCCACGTGGTCGTGCCCGCGCTGCCGGGGTTCGGGTTCAGCGACCGGCCGGCCGAGCCGGGCTGGCACCCCGGCCGCACCGCACGGGCGTGGGCGGACCTGATGACCGTGCTCGGCTACCCGCGGTTCGCCGCGCACGGCGGCGACTGGGGTGCCTACGTGAGCACCGAACTGGCCCGGCTCGCGCCGGAACGCGTGGCCGGACTGCACCTGACGATGCCGCTGGCCTCGCCCCTGCCGGCGGACCGCGTGAACCCCACCCGGGACGAACAGTGCATTGTGGACCGCCGGGACCGGCACCTGGCCGACGGTTACGGCTTCGGGATGCTGATGGGCACGCGCCCGCAGACGATCGGCTACTCCCTGCTCGACTCACCCGCCGGCCTGGCCGCCTGGCTCGGCGAGAAGTTCACCGCCTTCGCCGACACCGCGGGGGTGAGCGTGGCCCAGCAGATCGACACCATCGCGCTGTACTGGCTGACCGGTACCGGCGCCTCCACCGCCCGGTGGTACTGGGAGGCACTGCGGTGGGTGCCGCGCAGCGCGGAGGAGGAGAACGCGCGGCCGGTGACCGTGCCCACGTTCTGCTCGCTCTTCCCGGCCGACCCGTGGCCGACCGCCCGCCGCTGGGCGCACCGGCGCTACCGCGACCTGCGCACCTGGCACGTCCTGGACCGCGGCGGCCACTTCCCCGGGCTGGAACAGCCCGCCCTTCTCGTGTCCGAAATCCGCGACGCGTTCCGCGAGGTACGCGACGGCCGACCAGTGTGAGGAAAACCGGAAATGCAGTCCTACGACGTCACCGCCGAATCCACCGCGCCACCCTCGGCCGTGTGGGCCCTGCTGCTCGACGCGCGCAGCTGGCCGTCGTGGTCCCCGATCGATGCCCTGGAGACCGGCCAGTCGCAGGGCCTGTCCGCGGACGGCCGGGACGGGGTCGGCGCCGTCCGCGCGTTCCGCACCGGGAAGGTCGTCACCAAGGAGCGCATCACCGAGCTGGAGCCCGGACGCCGGTTCGCGTACGAGGGCGCCGAGAACCCTCAGTTGAGCGACTACCGGGCCGCGATCGAGCTGCAGGAGCTGCCCGGCGGTGGAACCCGGATCCGGTGGCACGGCACGTTTTCGGCCCGCTTCGGGATGCGCTGGTTCCTCCAGCGGTACCTCCGCCGCTTCATGCAGGACATGGCGACCGGGCTGGCCGAGCACGCCGCCCAGCGCTGAGAGGCAGCGGCGTCAGCCCCGGGTGCGGGCGATGACCTCACGGGCGAGGTGCGCGAAGTCGTCGACGACGAGCGTCGGCGGGTAGTACTCGTTGCCGAACGGGCGCTTGCGGCGGTCGACGAACGCCGTGTGCATGCCCGCGGCCTTCGCGCCGACGCAGTCGAACGCGTGGTTGGCCACGAACAGCACCTCCGACGGGTCGAGGCCGACCGCCTTGGCGCCGGTGGCGTAGGTGGCGAAGTGCGGCTTGAAGGCACCGGCCTCGGCGACCGAAACCACCCGGGTCCACAGGTCCGCGGTGCCGGAGTACTTGACGCCGGACTCGAGCATGTCCGGGTCCCCATTGGACAGGATGACCAGCTTCAGCCCGGCCTCTTTCAGCCGCCTCAACGCCTCGACCACGTCCGGGAACGGATCGAGCCGCTCGATCTCCGCGACGAGCGAGCGCACCTCGTCCATCGTGTGCGGGACACCGGCGCGCGTCAGCGTGTAGTCCACGGCCTGCCTGCCGATCTCCCGGTAGGGGATGTGCTCGCGCCCGAGCAGGCCGTCGATCATCGAGTTCTCGAAGTGCGTCCGGCGCCACCACGTCACGACCCGGTTCGGCGGCTGCGCCGTGTAGTTCTTGGACCGCAGGTACGGCGTGATCGCCTCGGTCAGGCCGCTCTGCATGTCGACGACGGTGCCGTAGAAGTCGAACATCAGCGCCTTGACGCCGGTCAGGGACTCGGTCTGCTCGGTCACTGCGCGTCCTCCCGGTGGGACGAGGTGTGGATGGGACGCGGTGAACGCTAATGACGACGCGTCACCTTGGCATCGGAGGAACGCCCGACACCGGGGGCCGGTGATTGGTGGGTGTCACGTCGCTCCACGCGGACCCGCCCGCGATAGTGGTGCGATGTGCTCCGAACCGGCGCCGCGGAACTGGCTGCTTCCTGCTCTCGCGCTCGCCCGCGCGACGGGTGCTCCCGTACTGGCTTGCGTGGCCGGCCTGCGCCACGTGTCGTCCGAACCGTTCACGCTCGGCTTCGCACCGCCCGCGCCACAACGTCTCGGCCTCGTGGAGGTGGCGATGCTGGCGGACTTCGCGCTCGGCGGCGCGCTTCGCCGCCGGCTCGGCGGGACCCGGCCGCTCCCGACCCTGAGCCTCACGCTCGACCTCACCGGCTCGCCCGGCGCCGGTGCGCGGACGCTCGCCGAAGTGGGTGAGGTCGCGGTGGCGGACGGCGTCGGGACCGCCGCCGGCGTGATCCGGAGCGGGAACCACGTCCTGGGGCACTGCGGCGCGGCCTTCGCGGTTCCGTCCAGCGGATCACAAGCGGAACTCCCGTGGGACCGGCCGGACCCGCCCGAACTCCGCTCCGGGGGCCTGGGCGAGCTCACCGCCGCGGAACGGGCACTGGTCACGACCGCGCGGCGGGCGGACGAGACCGGCCGGTCGTGGTGTGACCAGGTGATCAGCGAGGCGACGGCCGACGAGCACGGGACCAGCGTGCTGATGCCCACCGAGGTGATGACCAACCGCGCGGGCGCCGTCCAGGGCGGCGTGCTGTTCGCGGCGGCCGCCCGGTGCGGCGCACCCCGCGACGGCACCCGCGCGAGGCTGGTCTCCGGGACGATGCGGTTCCTGGCGGGCACGAGCGCGGCTCAGCCCGTCGTGCTCGAACCGGCCGTCGAGCACACCACCCGCCGGACCGTGTTCACCCAGGTGCGGCTGCTGCAGGACGGCCACGTCCGTGCGGTCGCGGGCCTGGTGCACCGGCGCTGAACGAGTCGCGAATGGACGGTCGCGCCCGGGCGTCGGAGGATCGCGCAACACCGATCCCGCCACGTTGGACGAGCGCACCTGGCTTCGGCCACCGCAGGACGGCGAGACTGCCTGGCATGGACTCGCACACCACCGACACCGACGCCGCCGAGTCCGGCGGCCGACCGCTCACCGGCCTGCGCGTCGTGGCGCTGGAGCACGCGGTGGCCGCACCCTTGTGCAGCCGCCACCTGGCCGATCTCGGGGCCGACGTCGTCAAGGTGGAGAATCCGGCCGGCGGCGACCTCGCTCGCGGCTACGATTCGGTCGTCCGGGGCCAGTCCGCCTACTTCGTGTGGGCCAACCGCGGCAAGCGCAGCGTGGCACTCGACCTGAAGACCGAGGACGGACGTGCGGTCCTCGCCGAGCTCCTCGGCCACGCGGACGTGTTCGTGCACAACCTGGGCCCCGGCGCGGTGGACCGCATGGGCTTCGGCGCGGAGGTCCTGGCACGCCGGTGGCCGCGGCTGATCGCCTGCGCGATCTCCGGCTACGGCGCGACCGGGCCGTATCGCGACCACAAGGCGTTCGACCTGCTCATCCAGGGCGAAGCCGGGCTGCTGTCGGTGACCGGAACCCCGGACCAGCCCGCGAAGGTCGGCATCTCCGTCGCCGACATGTGCGCCGGGGTGTACGCGATGTCGGCGATCCTCGCCGCCCTCCTGGAGCGCGAGCACACCGGCCGCGGACGCACGATCGACATCTCGATGCTCGACTGCCTGGCCGAGTGGATGATGGCCCCGGCCTACCACCAGCTCTACAGTGGACGGCAGCCGTCGCGGGAAGGCGCCCGGCACAACATGATGGTGCCCTACGGCGTGTACCGCGTCGGCGACCACGGGCACGTCAACTTCGCCGTGCAAACCGCCGCGCAGTGGCGGGCCCTGTGCGACCAGGTGCTGAACCGGCCCGACCTCACCGACCACCCCGGCTACCGCACGAACGAGCTGCGCGTCCGGCACCGGGACAGCCTGGAGCGCGAGATCGAGCGCGAGTTCGCGGCGAGCGCGGGGGTCTCCGACATCGCCGCCCGGCTCGTGGCGGCCGGTATCCCCACCGGCGACGTCAACGACCTGGCCGGTCTCCTCGACCACCCGCAACTCCGGGCCCGCGACCGGTGGTTCGAGGCCGGCTCGCCGGGCGGGCCGATCCGCGCGCTGCGCCCGCCCTTCGACCTCGGCGACGACCCCGCGGGCAGCCGCGACGTGCCGGGTCTCGGCGAGCACACCGACGAGGTGCTGGCCGAGATCCGCCCCGGCGAGCACCGTCGATGACGCCCGCTACCTCCCGGCACCACCGGGGGCGGCAGGCCAGGGCAGGGCACGGAGCTGAACCATGACGGCCAGCCGCTGAGCGGGATCCGACAGGTCCAGCCCGGCGATCCCGGCGAGGCGTTCGAGCCGGTGCCGCACCGTGTTGGGATGCAGCACGAGACGCTCGGACGTCCGGGACACCGATCCGAATTCGTCGAGGAACACCCGCAGGGTCGTGATGTAGTCGGTTTTCTGGAGTTCGTCGTGGTCGCGCAGGGCGCGCAGCTGATCGCAGGGCGCGGTACCGGCAAGCGCTCGCTCGACCGGCAGCAACGCCAGGTCCGGCCACCGGCTCTCGGCGGTCGCGACCGTGGGGGCGGCCGGCCAGCCCGGACGCCGCAGGATGTCCAGCAGATCGTCCACGACTCCACGCGCGGCGGGCACGTCGCCCGGCCCGGCCGCCCACGGGCCGATGGCTGCGTGGGCCGTGATGCCCATCCGCCGGATGTGGCGCAACGCCGGCTCCACGAGCCGGGTCACGCGATCGCCGTCGACGGCCGGGACCAGCGCGTAGTAGACCGATCCGGAGGGCAGTACGCCGACCGCCGGGTCGATGCTGCTCATCTGGAGCGACAGCAGGTGCAGGACCCGTTCCCCGGCGAGGCTGCCGCCCTCGCCCGGCGGGAGGTCCGCGCCGGCGAAACCGATCACCACGAGCCCGGCCTTGCCGCCCAGCCCCAGATCCGCCGCCGGTGGGGCGTCCCCGTACAGCAGCCCGATGAGCAGCCGCATCCTGGCCGCGCGGTCGGCGTCCTCGACCAGCCGGTGCCGGAGCAGGTGCGGCACGGCAAGCCGCGCGGCGCGGATCAACGCGGCTTCGGCTTCCGCGCCCAGCGGCTGCCGGCCTTCGGCGACGGAGATCTCACCGAGGACTTCGCCTTCGGAGCGAATCGCGATGCGCAGCCGGGTGGACAGGTTTTCGTAACCGTCCACACGCACCACCTCGTCCGGCCGGCAGAAGGTCTCGTACGCGCTCCGGTCGGTGGTGAACCGCTCGATCCACTGGTCCGGCGTGCGCCTGCCGAGGATGGTGTCCCGCCGGACCTCGTCGATCTCGAAGCCCTGGACCGAGTAGGCGACGACCCGGTGGGCGCGGTCGTAGAGCACGACCGAACCGCCGACGGTCACGGCGATCGCGTCCGCGAGACCGTAGATGGTGCTCGGACTGGTGCGGTCCCGGGGCGATTCGGGGCCGGCCGTGGCCGCGGTCAGCACCGAGCGGACCAGCGTGACCAGCCTCGTCCAGCTGGTGCCCGGCTTGGCCCGCAGAAGCGAGATCCCGTGTTCGCGGGCGAGAGCGGCCGGACCGGGCCGGCCCGTCGCGCGGAACACCACCGCCGCCGCGCCGGCTTTCGCCGCGTCGGCGACCACCTCGCCGGCTCGTGGATCACCGGCGTCGACACCGACGGCGAGCACGAGGTGACCCCGGTCCACCGGATCGGGCGGATCGAGGATGGCGACGTCACTCACCACGGCCGTGCCGTCTCGCTGGAGCAGCTCGGCCTCGAGCTGGTCCGCGCCCAGCACGGCAAGGAGATCACCGAGTGTCACCATCATCTCCTCGTCGCCCGAGCTCCGGCACAGGATAGACGCCCGGTGCCCGCTCGCCGAGGGAGTTTCGTCCCCTCGCACCCGCCCGCTGTTGTCGGAAACTCCACTGCCGGCTGCCGGGTCGCGGCCTTGGAGATTGGGCCAACGTCGCACAGCCCGGATCGGGCGTCTCCCCGAAGCGGACCCGGCCGCGTGGTGCCTACAGTTGCCGGACCCGCCGCGGTGCCATTACTGGTTCGATGAGGAGAAGTAAATGGCCCTCAACGATGAGGAAACCAAGCCTCGCCTGTCCGCGAACACCGGCCCCTGGTACCGCGACGTCACCGCGGCGAATTGGCGCTCGTTGTTCGCGGCGTTTCTCGGCTGGGGTTTCGACGGCTACGAAACCTACGCGCTGACCGTGGTGCTGACGCCGATGCTGAGCCAGCTCCTCGACCCGGCCCAGCGCGCGAATCTGCCGCTGTGGGGCGGAATCGCGGTCGGCGTCACGCTGCTGGGGTGGGCGATCGGCGGCGTGATCGGCGGGGTGATCGCCGACCGGATCGGGCGCAAGCGCGTCATGCTCTTCTCGATCGCGGCGTATTCGGCGTTCGCGGGTTTGACGGCGCTTTCCCAGAACCTCGAAATGCTGCTCGTCCTCCGTTTCCTGACCGGTCTTTCCCTCGGCAGCGAGTGGGGCACCGGAACGGCGCTCATCGCCGAAACGTGGCCGACCCGGGCCCGCTCGAAGGCCGCCGGGACCATGCAGGCCGGTTTCGGGTTCGGCGCGCTGCTCGCCTCCGCGGTGTGGCTCGTCCTGAGCGAGTTCGGTCCCGGCATGTGGCGGGTCGTCTTCGTCCTGGGCGTCCTGCCGGCCCTGTTCACGCTGTACGTGCGCCGGAACGTGCCCGAGTCGGCGGTCTGGCAGCGATCCGCCGGCCGCGACGCCGCGAAGCGCGGCCGTTCCACTCTCGCCCAGGTGTTCCACGATCGGGTGAGCCGACGCCGGGTGCTGCTCACGCTCGTGCTGTCGTTGTTCTCGATCGGCGCGTACTACACCGTGTCGACCTCCTTGCCGCTCTTCGTCAGGCAGCTCGCCGGCGGTGCGGGGCAGGCGGGCGTCGACCACCTGACCAGCCTGGCCGGAATCACCTACACCGTCGGATCGATCGCCGGGTACATCGCAGGCGGCTTCCTCGCCGACGCCATCGGCCGGCGCCGGTACATCGCGGTGTACCTGGTGGGTGCCGTGGTGACGACCGCGGTTCTCTACCTCACCGCGGATTCGGCCACCACGGTCGTCTGGATGGCCGCCGTGAACGGGTTCTTCACCCTGGGGATGTTCGCGGCCTTCGCGATCTACCTGCCCGAACTGTTCCGCTCCCGGGTGCGCGCGACGGCGATCAGTTTCGTGTTCAACTCCACCCGCCTGATCGCGGCCGCCGGCCCCATCGTGTTCGGCAACCTCGTGCTCGCCTTCGGCGGCGTGACGAAAGCGGCCGTCATCCTCGGTTCGTTGTACATCGTCGGATTGGTCGTGCTGCCCTTCCTGCCGGAGACACGTGCCGTCTCGTTGCGAGAGACGCCCAGCTGAGGCCGCAGCCGGGAAATCGGTTGCCCCCGGTCGCTACCGTGGAGCGACGAAACTTTCGGGGGAAGGAATCGAATGCCGGATCTGCGCACCGCCTACGGGAAGAACCGCGAGCTCTGGGACGAACGCGTGGCGGTGCACCGCCGCGACGCGTCGGGCTTCTACCAGGTCGAGGCTTTCCTCGCCGGCAAGGACGTGCTGTTCCCGATCGAGGCCGCCGAGATCGGGGACGTGCGCGGGCTGCGGATCGCGCACCTGCAGTGCCACTTCGGGATGGATTCCATCTGCCTGGCCAGGCGTGGCGCCGGCGTCACCGGGATCGACTTCTCCGCGCCCGCCATCGCGGAGGCCCGCGAGCTCGCGCGGCGGACCGGCACCGACGTCCGGTTCGTCGAAGGGGACGTCTACGCCGCGCGGGAACTCCTCGACGGTGACTTCGACCTCGTCTACACGACCTGGGGCACGATCGTCTGGCTGCACGACGTGGCGGCCTGGGCGCGGGTGGTCGCCGCGCTGCTCAAACCCGGCGGATCCCTCTACTTCGCCGACGGCCACCCCATGATGCTGTGCCTGGAACTGGCCGACGGGCGGCTGACGGTGCGCGACGACTGGCGCACGCCCCCCGAGCGGCCGATCGTCGAGCCCGCGGGCACGACCTACACCGGGGACCAGGCCGCCGCGCTGGCGAGCCACGAGTGGATCCACCCGCTGGCCGACATGCTCAACGCGTTCGCCGCCGCCGGGCTCCGCCTCGACTGGGTCCACGAACACACCCGCCTGACCTGGCCGTACTTCCCCGGAATGGAGCGGGACGACGACGGCATGTACCGGCTGCCCGAGCAGTACCCGAAGGTGCCGTTGTCGCTGTCGCTGAGGGCGACCAAGCAGTAGCAGGCGCGGACCGGCCGGCGTTCAGCCGATCCGTCCACAGCGGACACCAATGCGGCCGGCCGCCGCGGCGGCGGCACCGGCGGTAGGTCACCCGTTCGATACCGCCGTGGCGGACCGGCGACACCGTCAGTAGTGCCCCGACGAACAGCCTGCTCAACGGCCCCGCGCTGCGGAAAATGGGGAACGAACGACGTTTGTTTCCCGAAACCGTGGGCTACCCCTGGAACGAAGTACGCGAGTGCGTGCTGGGGACCCAGCTCCTGAGGCGGGGAGCCGCACCGGCATCCGCCGCGCCGGGCCCGTCGTCCCGCAGACTCGAAGGAGCGCACCATGACAACACCGCCGGTACAGAACGCATCGGTGAACTCGCCGTCGGGCGGGAACACGGGCTCGCCGAGCCAGCTCGTCACCGAACAAGGGTCGACCTCCATCGCCGACGCGGTCGTGCAGAAGATCGCGGGTCTGGCGGCCAGCGAGATCGCCGGCGTGCACGCCCTGGGCGGGGGCGCGGCGCGGGCGTTCGGTGCGCTCCGGGAGCGCATTCCCGGCGCGTCGGCCAGTGCCGGGCAAGGCGTGTCGGTGGAGGTGGGGGAGCGGCAGACCGCCGTGGACCTCGAGCTGGTCGTGGAGTACGGCGTCTCGATCGTGGACCTGGCGCGCTCCGTCCGCCGCAACGTCATCACGGCGATCGAGCGGATGACCGGCCTGGAGGTCGTCGAGGTCAACATCGCCGTCAACGACGTGCACCTGCCCGACGAAGAGGCCGAGCCCGAGCAGACCAGGTTGCAGTGACCGCCGATTTCGCGGCCGATCGGATCGCCGCCGCGGTGCGGTCGCTGCCGGTGATCGCGGATCTGGACAGCGGCCACGGCGAGATCGCGACGTACCTGCCCGGCCGCCGCGTCGCCGTTCTCCGCATCCGGCCGGACGAGATCACCATCGGGGTGGTCAGCCGGTATCCGGCGACCGTCGCCGAAATCGACGCCGCGGTGCGCGCCGCGGTCGGAGCCGTCGACCGTCCGGTGCGGGTGGCGGTCATGGACATCGTGTTGCCGGCGGCCGCGCCCGCGGCACCCGCGCGAGTCGCAGTGAAGGAAGACCAGTCATGAATTTCACGGTTCTCGGCCTGCTGTCCGGCCTCGTGCTGGGTCTCGCGGGCGCGTTCGGCGGTTTCACCGCTTTCCTGGTCGTGCTCGTCCTCGGCGCGCTCGGTCTGCTGGCCGGCCGGGTGGCGGACGGCAAGCTCGATCTGTCCCAGCTCACCGGCCGCGATCGTCGCTGACCATGGCGGCGCCGGATTCGCCGCCGGTCGTCGACCGCGGCGAGCAGGAGATGAGCGAGCGCGGCCGGACCGTCATCGCGGAGCGCGCGATCCAGCGCCTGGCCGCGTGCGCGGCGACCGAGGTCGGCCCGGTCGGCGGCTCGGCCCGCCGCCTCTTCGGCGTCACCGTCGGTGCCGAGGAGGCCGACCGCGCCGCGGGCGTCCGGGCCCGGGTCGACGGGGCGACCGTGGACCTGGAGGTCCGGCTGTCGATCACCTACCCGGTGCCGGTCGCCGCGACCTGTGAACAGGTGCGGGCTCACCTGATCGAGCGAGTCGGCGAGCTGACCGGCCTGGCGGTGACGCGGATCGACATCACGGTGACCGCTCTGCACGGCCGCGCCACCACCGCGAGGGTCCGATGATCCGCCGTCCCCGCCGCAGCGTTCCCGCGACTCTGACCGCCTTGGTGCTCCTCGCGGCATCCGTCCTGGTCGCGACGTGTGCGATTCAGATGCTGACCGGGCATCAGCCCTTCCTCAGCTACGACGCGGTGGCCGGCACCCTGAACCGGACGCGGTGGGACAGCGTGGGCGCCGCAGGCGCCGGGGGCGTCCTCGCGGCGTTCGGGCTGGTGTTGCTGCTGGCCGCGGTCCTGCCCGGGGCGGCGACGGTCGTGCCGCTCGAGGACGACGGCAGCGGTCTCGACTCGGGCGCGTCCCGCCGGGGTTTGCGGACCACCCTGCGTGCGGCGGTCGAAGCGGTCGACGGTGTGCGCGGTGCCAAGCTCGCCGTGCGCCGCCGCGTCGTCACCGCCAAGGTGCGGACCGACCGGGCGAGCGGCGAGGGACTGGCCGACGCCGTGCGTGCCGCACTCGAACGACGGATCGAGGACATCTCCCCGGCAACGCGCCCCGCCCTGCGCGTCCGGGTGCTCAGCACGAGGAGCCAGGAATGAGCGCTCCCAACCCGCCCGGGCGGCTCAACCGTGGCCTGCTCGCACTGCTCGGGCTGCTGCTGGCGGCCGCCGGCGGGCTCATCCTCGCCACCCATTTCGGGTGGCGAGCCGTGGTCGATCCGGCCGGCACCGTCGTCCCCGGCACCGGGAGGCCGCCCACCTGGGCGCTCTACGTCATCACCGCGGTCGCCGTCCTCGTCGGGCTCCTGTGCCTGCGCTGGCTCGCCGCACAACTGGTCCGCAAGCCCCGCAGCCGCGTCTGGCGCCTGGAGAACGACCCCGCCCGGGGGCGCACCGAGCTGGCCACCACCACCGCGGTCGAACCCTTCACCGAGGAGATCGAAACCTACCCCGACGTGGCCGCCGCCGACGCCGTCCTGACCGGCACACCGCACGACGCCGCCCTCACGGTCGTCATCCACGCCGAGCAGCGGGCGTCCCCCACCGAAATCCGGCAGCGGCTGAGCACCGAGACGTTGCCCCGGCTGCGTCAGGCCCTCGACCTGCAAGAACTACCCACGGCCGTCGAATTCCGCTTCACCGGCACGACGACGACAACGGTCCGCTGAACCCCCGCGGATCGGGGGCACGCCAGACGCCGCTGTGCGCGTAGACTGAACACATCCGGCCACGACGACACCACATCCGGTAGTGCCAGCCCGCACCGGGACCACAGACGAGGCACGTCATGTCGAACCTCTTGGACCGCGCTCGGCGCGCCCGCGCCCGCTACGGCACCGACACACCGCTTCCTCAGCCGGAGAACCAGCACGACGCGGCGCCGCCGGCCCCGGTCGTCGCCGGCCCGGCGGCACCGCAGGCCACCACCGGTGAACCCGCGCCGGCCTCCCGCGCCCGGAAGACCCGCGTGGCGCGGACCAGGATCAGCGGCACCTGGGTCGCGGTGATCATCGCCGTACTCGTCCTGGTGGTCCTGCTGATCTTCATCCTGCAGAACCCCACCCGCACCGAGCTGACGTTCCTCGGCGCCGGCGGGACCCTGCCCATCGGTGTGGCCATGCTTCTCGCCGCCGTCGCCGGGGCTCTGCTGATCGCCCTGATCGGCTCCGCGCGCATCCTCCAGCTCCGGCACACCGCACGCCGGCGCCGCCCGTGACCGGGCTCAGCGGCGCGGTGAGGCTTCGTAGCCGGGGTTGAGTTTGCGGGCCAGGCGATCTGCGCGCGGCCAGCGGACGTCGGTGACCCAGCCGAGTTTCTCGAACACCCAGATCAGGCGGGCGGACATGTCCAGCTGGCCGCGGCGCACGCCGTGGCGGGCGCCGGTGGGGTCGGCGTGGTGGGAGTTGTGCCAGGACTCGCCCATGGAGGCGATCGCCAGCGGCCAGAAGTTCGCGGACTTGTCCCGCGCGGCGAAGGGCCGGTCGCCGATCATGTGGCACAGCGAGTTGACCGACCAGGTCACGTGGTGCAGGAGGGCCACCCGCACGAGGCCGGCCCAGAAGAACGCGGTGACGGCGCCCCACCAGGACAGCGTGATCAGCCCGCCGAGCAGCGCCGGGGCGAGCAGGGTCACGACCGTCAGCGCCGGGAACCAGCGGTTGATCCGGATGATGTCGCGGTCGGCCAGCAGGTCCGGGGCGAAGCGGCGGGCATTGGTCTGTTCCCGCTGGAACAGCCACCCCATGTGGGCGTGCCAGAAGCCCTTGACCAGCGCGGCGGGCGTGGTGCCGAAACGCCACGGCGAGTGGGGATCGCCGTCGCGGTCGGCGTAGGCGTGGTGCCGCCGGTGGTCGGCCACCCAGCCGATCACCGGGCCCTGCATGGCCATGCTGCCCGCGATGGCGAGCGCGATCCGCAGGCCGCGGTTGGCCTTGAAGGCGCCGTGCGTGAAGTACCGGTGGAACCCGATCGTCACACCGAGGCCGGTGAGGAAGTAGAAGCCGACGGCCAGGCCGACGTCGGTCCAGCCCAGGCCCCAGCCCCAGGCGAAGGGCACCGCCGCGAGCAGCGCCACGAGCGGCACGATCGCGAACAGCTTGACCAGGAAGTTCTGGGCGCGGGTCTGCTCCCCGGCGAGCATCGGCTCGGCGGTGCGCCGGGACTCTACGGTTGAGGTCATCGATCGCGTCCTTGGCTGACAAAGCGGTTCGGTCATCCCTGGGGTTGCCGCGCAGGACGGCCGGAAAACAGTCTCCCTGATATCTCGGAAAACAGTACATATTGTCTCGGACTCGAAGACAACCCGTTGACTTGGCCGCGTCGCGCCCCTTACAGTGCGATCTCAGCCAGATTCCGGAATCTCACGTTCCACATTGTGTGACGCGCAGGGGAGTGGGTTGTGAGCGAGCGAGCAACGGGGCCGCGGAAGATGACCCCTGCGGAGGCCTTCGTCGAGACGTTGGCGGCCCACGGCGTGACCGAGATCTTCGGCAGCACGGGCTCGGCGTTCACCGATGCGAGGGAGATCTTCGCGCCGGCCGGCATCCGGCTGATCCCGGTCGTGCACGAGCTGGGCGCCGCGCACATGGCCGACGGCTACGCCCGCGCCAGTGGGCGCCCCGGCGTGGTCATCGGCCAGAACGGCATCAGCACCTGCGTCACGGCGATCGCGGCCGCGTTCTGGGCGCACAGCCCGGTGGTCGTGATCACCCCGGAGGCCGGGACGATGTTCCCGGAGTTCACCAAGTACCGGGCCCACGTGAACCACCCGAACCGCATGGCGGAGCTGACCGCGCGGGCATTCGACCGCGCCAGGTCCGAGATGGGGCCGGCGCAGCTCAGCATCCCACGCGACCACTTCTCCGGCGAGATCGAGACCGAGATCCCGCGGCCGCGACGGCCCGGCCGCGGCCCGGGTGACACCCGCGGCCTCGACGAGGCGGCCGGCCTGCTCGCCCGGGCGGACTTCCCGGTGATCGTCGCGGGCGGCGGTGTCGTGTTCTCCGGCGGCATCGCGGAATGCCGCGAACTCGCCGAGCGGCTCGGCGCGCCGGTGGTGAACAGCTACCAGCACGACGACTCGTTCCCGGCGAGCCACCCGCAGTGGTGCGGCCCGCTCGGCTACCAGGGCTCGACGGCCGCCATGCGGCTCATCGCCGAGGCGGACGTCGTCCTCGCGCTCGGCACCCGGCTCGGCCCGTTCGGCACGCTGCCGCAGCACGGGATGGACTACTGGCCCGGGAACGCGAAGATCATCCAGGTCGACGCCGACCACACGATGCTGGGCCTGGTCAAGAAGATCGACGTCGGCATCCGCGGTGACGCCAGGGAGGCGGCGGCCGCGCTGACGCAGCGGCTGCGCCCGCGGACGCTCGCCTGCGACGCGACCCGAGGCCGGCGTGCCGGCCGGATCCGCGAGGAAAAGGCGATGTGGGAACGGCAGCTCAGCGCCTGGACCCCGGAGAAGCAGGAGCACAACCGGCTGCATCCCCGCCAGGTCCTCCGCGAGCTGGCGAAGGCGATGCCCGGGCGCGCGATGGTGTCCACCGGCATCGGCACCATCAACTCCGTCGCGCACAGCTACCTGCGCTTCGAGGAGCCGCGCAGCTTCTTCCCGCCGATGAGCTTCGGCAACTGCGGGCACGCGCTGCCGAGGATCATCGGGGCCAAGGTCGCGCGTCCCGAGCGGCCCGCGATCGCCTACGCCGGGGACGGCGCGTGGGGGAGCAGCATGGCCGAGGTCGCGACCGCGGTGCGCCACGGCATCCCGGTCACCGCCGTGGTGTTCCACCGCCGGCCGCGGGGCGCCGGGACCGCGCGGGCGATGGGCGCCGACGGCATCGTGGTCGATGCGCTCGACGAGGTCGGTCCCGCGCTGCGCACGGCGGTCGACGCGCAGATGACCTCCGGCCGCACCACGGTCCTCGAGGTCCTGTGCTCGCCCGAGCCGGGTGACCCGTTCCGCCGCGACGCGCGGCGCAAACCGGTGCGCCCGGCACGCCGTCCTCACGAAAGTGGTGCCGCGTGACCTTTCCCCTGCACGACCGATGGCGCGAGGTGCTGGCCGGCACCCGGCCCACGGTGGCGCTGGCCGACGGCGACGACCCCCGCGTCGTCCAGGCGGCGGCGCTGCTGCACGACGAAGACGGCGTCGCGCCCCGGCTCGTCGGCGATCCGGCGTCGATCCGCCGGGCCTGCCACCACACCGGAGTCCGGCTCCCGGGTGAGTCCATCGTGGACACCCGGGATCTCGCCGCCGACGCGGCGGTCCGCGGTCTCATCACGACCCGTCTGGCGAAGAAGCCCGGCCGGATCCCGGACGCGCTGGCCGACCCCGTCAGCACCGCCGTCGCGGGCGTCGCCACCGGAGCGTTCGACGCGTGTGTCGCGGGCGCGAACCGGCCGACCGCCGACGTGCTGCGGGCGTGCCTGCGCTACGTCGGGCTCGTCCCGGACAGCGCGACGTTGAGCAGCTGCTTCCTGCTCGTCCTGCCCGACGGGCGGTGCCTGACCTTCGCCGACTGCGCCGTGGTGCCCGACCCGTCGGCCGGGGAACTGGCCGAGATCGCGCTGGCCTCGGCGCGCACCCACCGGACGCTGACGGGGGAGGAGCCGGTGATCGCGATGCTGTCGTTCTCCACGCTCGGCAGCGCCACGCACGAACGCGTCGAGCGCGTCCGCCGCGCCACCGCCCTGCTGCGCGAGCGCGACCCGGGCTGTCAGGTGGACGGCGAGCTGCAGTTCGACACCGCGGTCGAGTCGAGTGTCGGGCTGCGCAAGGCACCCGGCTCCCAGGTCGCGGGCCGGGCCAACGTGCTCGTCTTCCCGAACCTCGACGCCGGCAACATCGGCTACAAGATCGCCGAACGGCTCGGCCGCGCCCGCGCGTTCGGCCCGATCCTGCAAGGACTCGCCGCGCCGGTCAACGACCTGTCCCGCGGCTGCAGCGCGGCCGACGTCCGGGCGACCGCGCTGCTCACCGCAGTCCAGGCGACGCGAAGCAGAACCGCGCTGACCGGCGGTGACACGTCCTAGCTGGTGACGGCGGTTTCCCGAGCGGTCGGTGCCCGCCCGCTGGACTGGTAACCTGACCCGGTCAGGAGATCGCCACGACGACGGAAGCCCGTGAACCACACAGGAGCCCAGCCGCCAGCCGGAACGCAGGCCATCCGGCGCGCGCTGGCGGTGCTGCGGCTGCTCCGGGACGAGGGCGGGGAGCTGTCCCTGTCCGTCATCGCCCGGCGTCTCGACCTCACGCCGGGCACCACGCACCGCGTCGTCGGCGCGCTCAGCGTGGACGGCCTGGTCACGCACAACCCGCACACCGACTGCTACCACCTGGGCCCGGGGGCGATCCTGCTCGGCCAGGCCGCGCAGCGCGTCCACGGCCTGGAGCGGGCGCTGCCGGTGATCCGGCAGGTCAACGAGGAGACCGAGGAGTCGGTCAACATCGCGATCCGCGACGGCCGCGAGTCCGTGGTGCTGCTGCGGGCCCAGTCCAGTCCACCCTCCCGTTGCGGTTCGAACAGCACCCCGGGGCCCCGTTCCCCTTGTACACCACCGCTTCCGGCAAGGCGATCCTCGCGCACTCGCTCGACGTCGAGGCGTACCTGGCGGGCCTGCCCGAGCAGCTGCCCGCGCTGACCACCCACACGCGTTCCTCGCCTGGGGCTGGCGCATCGCCTTCCTGCTGTCGGCGGTGCTCGTCGTCGTCGGCCTCCTCATCCGCGTGAAGATCGTGGAGACGCCCGCGTTCCGGAAGATGGCCGAGCAGGAGGGCGAATCGACCGTCCCGGCGCGCGAACTGGTCCGCGACCGGATCTCGCGGCGGCACCTGCTGCTCGGCATGGGCAGCAGGCTGACCGAAGGCGTGGCGTTCAACGCCTGGGCCGTGTTCGTGATCTCCTACGGCAGCGGGACCCTGGACCTGGATCGGCAGCCCTTGCTGCAGGCGGTGATGATCGCCGCGGTCGTGATGGTCGTGTTCATCCCGATCTTCGGCAGGGTGTCCGACCGCATCGGCACGAACGGTGTGCTCGCCTACCTCGCGGTGACCACCGCGATCAGCGTGGCGTGCACGCTGGCCATCCGCCGGCGCGACATGTTCACCGACGACGTCCGCGCCCCGGCACGCGCGGTGGGCGTCCGCCCGGTAAACCCTGACCGGCGGGGGACGGGCGGTGGGTGCGCACCACACCCACCGCCCGTCCCCCGTCCGCGCCCCGGTCATCCCCGCGCGAGCAGCCCCTTCGCGATGTGGGTCACCTGGATCTCGTTGCTGCCCGCGTAGATCATCAGCGACTTCGCGTCCCGCGCCAGCTGCTCCACCCGGTACTCGGCCATGTACCCGTTCCCGCCGAAGAGCTGGACCGCCTCCATCGCCACGTCGGTCGCGGCTTCGGAGGCGTAGAGCTTGATCGCCGACGCCTCCGCCAGCGACGGGGTCCTGCCCTCACGCAGGCCCGCCACCGCCGACAGGACCATGTTCTCCACGTTGATCCGCGCGATCTCCATCTTCGCCAGCTTCAGCTGGACCAGCTGGTAGCGACCGATTTCCTGGCCCCACGCCATCCGCGTCTTCGCGTACTCGACGCTCAGCCGGTGGCACTCGTTGATGATGCCGAGGGCGAGCGCGCCGACGCCGACGCGCTCCAGCGTGAAACCGGTCTTGACCTCGGTCTTGGCGTCCGCGCCCGCGACGGGTTCCGCGCCGCCCAGCAGGCGGTCCCGGCCGAGGCGCACGTCGTCGAAGAACAGCTCGCCGGTCGGCGAGGACATGATGCCCATCTTCCGGAACGGCTTGCCGCGGGTCAGGCCGGGATCGTCCTTCTCCAGCACGAACGTCAGCACCGGGCGGTCGCGCACCGGGATGCCCTCGCCGGTGTCCAGTTTCGCGAACACCACCAGCACGTCCGCGAACGGGCCGTTGGTGATGAACGTCTTCTGCCCGTTGAGGACGTACCCGTCGCCGTCGCGGCGCGCCGTGGTCTGCATGCCGCCGAACGCGTCCGAACCCGAGCCGGGCTCGGTGATCGCCCACGCGCCGACGTCCTCGAACGTGACCAGCCTGGGCAGCCAGCGCCGCTTCTGCTCCGGCGTGCCCTTCGCCAGGATCGTCTGGGCCGTCAGCCCGAGGCTCACGCCGATCGAGACGAGCATCCCGAGACTCACCCCGGCCAGCTCGCTCGCCACGATCAGCGGCAGGCCCGCCTGGCCCGCGAACGCGCCACCCCCGCCGCCGGAGGACTTCCGCTCGCCCAGGAACTTCCCGAGCGCGTCCGAGGCCATCGCACCCACCCCGAAGTCGGCCCAGAACTTGCGGATGATCGCGTACGGCGGCACTGCACCGGTTTCGAGTTCGGCGGTGTGCGGGCGGACCTCCTTGTCCACCCAGGCGCGGACGCTGTCGCGGATCAGCAGTTCCGTTTCGCTCCAGCCGCTCACGCGGACCACCCGCCGATCTTCTCCGCGACCGCCTCGACCGACCACATGCCGTCGTGTTCGGCGGTCTGGGCCGCCGTCCAGCCCCGCAGCCGCTGGATCGACCCGCCCTGCACCGCGAAGACCTCGCCGGTGAACGGGCACCCCGCCCGCGCCAGGTACGCCACCAGCGGCGCGATGTTGGCCGGGGACAACAGATCGGCCTCGCCCTCGCCGGCCTCCGCGGCGAAGATCGCGCCCATGCCGGGGGTGGCCAGCGTGAGCCGCGTCCGGGCGATCGGCGCGATCGCGTTGACCCGCACGCCGTAGCGCTCCAGCTCCTCCGCCGCGACGAGGGTCAGCGCGGCGATGCCCGCCTTCGCCGCGCCGTAGTTGGCCTGGCCCGCGTTCGGCACGGTCAACCCCGACGCCGACGCCGTGTTGATCACCGCCGCGTCCGGCCGGTCGCCGTCCTTGGCGCGCTGCTTCCAGTGCGCCGCCGCGTGGTGGAGCATCGCCGCGTGTCCCTTGAGGTGCACGGAGATCACGGCGTCCCACTGGGCTTCGCCGAGCCCGGCGATGAACGCGTCACGCAGGATGCCGGCGTTGTTCACCAGCACGTCGAGCCGGCCGAACTCGGCGACCGCCTGGGCGACCAGCTTCTCCGCCCCCGACCAGTCCGCCACGTTGCCGGTGTTCGCCACGGCGGTGCCCCCCGCGGCGCGGATCTCGTCCACCACCGCCTGCGCGGGCCCGGCGTCGGACCCGGTGCCGTCGTTGGCGCCGCCGAGGTCGTTGACCACGACGCGGGCGCCCTCCGCGGCGAACAGCAGCGCGTGCTCGCGGCCGATGCCCCGGCCGGCGCCGGTGATGCCCGCGACGCGCCCGTCCAGCGTTCCCATGGCTACTCCCTGATTTCCGCGAGGCCGTCCTTGACGACGACGTCGTCACCGGCGGTGGTCTCGAAGGCGTAGGTGGTGGCGTCCCTGCGCCACACCGTGGTCGTGATGTCCTGGCCCGGCAGCACCGGTTTCGCGAAGCGGACCGCGAGCCGCCGCAGCCGCCGCACGTCGGAGCCGGCGAGCTCGGTGAGCAGCGCCCACGACGTGAACGCCATCGTGCACAGGCCGTGGGCGATGATCCCCGGCAGGCCGGCTGCCCTGGCGACGTCCTCGTCCAGGTGGATGGGCATCGGGTCACCGGCGGCGGGCCCGTACCGCAGCGGCTGGTCGTCGTCGATGTGCTGGGTGACCGTGGCGACCGGTGCCCGCCGCCGCAACGACTCGTCGAAGACGTGCTCCGGCGCCAGTTCGCCCCGGCGGTCGCCGGTGTCGAACCCACGCACGAAGAACGTCACGCGCTGCTCGTTGACCAGTTCGCCGTCCGTGTCCCGGGTTTCCAGGTACACGCAGGCGGCGGTTCCGCTCTGCCCGCCCTTCCAGCCGGTCATCCGGCCCCTGGCGACCAGTTCGTCACCGGGCCGGATCGGGCGGTGGAACACGAAGTCCTGCTCGCCGTGCAGGATCCTGCCGAGCAGGCGCAGCGGCACGACCTCCAGCGCCGGTTCCATCAGCGACGGGAAGACCGGGACGATCGCGTACACCGGCGGGGCCACGTCACCGGCCAGGTGCGCCTCGATCGGGTCGTTGGTGGCCTTGGCGTAGCCGATCACCGCGTCGCGGGTCACCGTGTGCCGGACCGCGCCGGTCCAGACGCCGAGCCCGGCCGGATCGAAGTTCTCCGGCATCAGGCGACCAGGTCCTTGAGCTTGTCCAGGGATTCGGTGAGGTTCTTGCGCGCGTCCTTCTCCACGGCCTTGCCCAGCGCGCCGACGATCATCGCGCCGGTGAACTCGGCGTCGATGGTGGCGGTGCTCCCGCCGGCGCCCGCGGGCTCGACCGAGAGCGTGAACCGCACCTTGACCCCGGCCATGCCGGTGCCGGAGATCTCCAGCTTCTTCGGCGCGTCGTACTCCTCGACGGTCCAGGTGATCGTGTTGGCCATCCCCAGCATGGTCACGACCTCGCTGACCTGGGAGCCCTGGCGCCACTCGGCCGGCACGTCGCCCTTCCACCTGGTGTGGATGGTCAGCCACTGCTCGAACCTGTCCGGCTGGGAAAAGGTCTGCCACACCTTCTCCGGCGCGGCCGGGAGTTCGGCGGAAACGTGGATGCTGCCCATGGTTGTCCTCCTCGTGGGGTCAGCGCTCGGCGCGCTGGTAGGCGGTGACGACGGCGGCGCCGCCGAGTCCGATGTTGTGCTGCAGCGCCGCGGTGACGCCTTCGACCTGCCGCCGGTCCGCGGTGCCGCGCAGCTGCCAGGTCAGCTCGGCGCACTGCGCGAGACCGGTCGCGCCGAGCGGGTGTCCCTTGGAGATCAGGCCGCCCGAGGGGTTGACGACCCACTTGCCGCCGTAGGTGGTCTGCTCGTCGTCGATCAGCTGCGCGGCCTCGCCCTCGCCGCACAGGCCCAGCGCCTCGTAGAGCAGCAGTTCGTTGGCGGAGAAGCAGTCGTGCAGCTCGATGACCTGGAAGTCCCCGGGGCCGAGCCCGGACTGGTCGTAGACCGACCGCGCGGCGCGGACGTTCATGTCGTAGCCGACGATGTTCTTCGCGGTACCGTCGAAAGTGGACGCGAAGTCCGTGGTCATGGCCTGCCCGACGATCTCGACGGCCTGACCGGCGAGGCCGTGCTCGTCGACGAAGTCCTCGCCGGCCAGGATGGCCGCGCCGGAGCCGTCCGAGGTCGGCGAGCACTGGAGTTTCGTCAGCGGGTCGTAGATCGTCCGCGAACCGAGGATGTCGTCGAGCGAGTACTCGTCGCGGAACTGCGAGTACGGGTTGTGGACCGAGTGCTTGTGGTTCTTGTAGCCGATCTTCGCGAAGTGCTCGGCGGTGGTGCCGTACCGCCGCATGTGCTCGCGCCCGGCGGCGCCGAACATCCACGGCGCGGGCGGGAACAGCACCTCGGAGATCTCGGCGAGCGCCTGGATGTGCCTGGTCATCGGCTGTTCGCGGTCGTCGTACATCGCGCCGAGCGAACCCGGCTGCATCTTCTCGAACCCGAGCGCGAGCGTGCAGCGCGCCAGCCCGCCGCGGATCGCCTGCGCGGCGAGGTACAACGCGGTCGACCCGGTGGAGCAGTTGTTGTTGACGTTGACCACCGGCACGCCGGTCATGCCCAGCTCGTACACCGCGCGCTGCCCGGAAGTCGATTCGCCGTAGACGTAGCCGACGTAAGCCTGCTCGACGAGGTCGTAGGGGATTCCGGCGTCCCGCAACGCGTTCGTGCCGGACTCTCTGGCCATCTCGGGGTAGTCCCACCCCTCGCGACGGCCGGGTTTTTCGAATTTCGTCATCCCGACACCGATGACGTAGACCTTCCGGCTCATCCTGGGTTCCTCCGGTTCGGCACTTGCCTGCCGACCCGACGGTAACTTTTGCCGGGCGCCGCGCGTTGACCCTCGCGAGCAAGGACTTGACCGAACCGATCACGGTCGTCTTGACTCGAACGATCGCGGGAAGGAGGGTGGGGTGGCGTACCGGATCCCGGCGTCGTTCGCGGTCGCGGCGGTCGAACTGGCCGTCGAGCGGGGCATCGACCTGCCGCGGCTGCTGGTCGAAGCGGGCCTGTCGCCGATCCGCACCCGCCCGCACGACCTGCGGGTGACGGCCGAGCAGGCGGTCCGGCTGGCGGTCGCCCTGCGGCGCATGACCGGCGACGAGCTGTTCGGTCTCGGGGCCGCCCCGGTGCCGCGCGGGACGTTGCACATCCTGTCCCACGCCATGGCGGGCGTGCCGACCCTGCGCGAGGGCATCGACCGGCTCGCGATGCTCGTCAAGCCGCTGGCCGGGTTCCCCGATCTCGAGCTGGAGCCGTGCGGGAGGGATCACGCGCTCCGGTTGCACGTGCCGCCCGGCGCGGGTCCCCTGCTGACGGTGATGGTGGCGGCGATCGCGGACCGGATCATCGGCTGGGCCATCGGGCGCGCCACCCCGAAGGTGCGGGTCGAATTCCCGTTCCCGGAACCGCCCAACAGCGCGGACATCGCGTTGTTGCTGGGCGAGGAAATCCGGTACGGCGCCGGGGAATTCCCGGCGCTGATCCTCCCCGCGAGCGCGCTGGCGAGCCCGATCGCGCACGACGAGCAGTCGGTGGTCGACTACGTGGCCCGCGCGCCCGGCGAGTGGCTGGCGAGCGAGCCCGGCACGCTCCCGCTGGCCCGCCGGGTGCGGCAGCTGATCGAGCGCGGCCTGGCGCGGCGGCACATCGTCACGGCGGAGGAGCTGGCGGCGGCGCTGACGACGAGCGTGCCCACGCTGCGCCGGCAGTTGCGTCAGGAGGGCAGTTCCCTACGCGAAATCCGCGACGAGGTCCTGGCGAAGACGGCCGAGACGGCGCTGCGGACAACGGACGACCCGATAGCGTCCATCGCGACGCGGCTGGGATTCTCCGAGACGAGCGCGTTCACGCGGGCGTTCCACCGGTGGACGGGGGAGGCGCCGGCCCGCTACCGGGCCCGCCTCCGGGAGACGAGCTAGCCAGGCGCGCGAGGACGTCCGGCCGGGTCGCGGGAGCGGGCCGTCCGCGTGTGACCGGTCTCGCGCCAAAGAAAGGTCTCCTAACTAAACTGGTGCCGTGACCACGGCCAAGCCTTCGCTGGAGCTGCTCCGCAGCCTGACCGACGAGCACGTGCTGCGCGCGCTCATGGAGCACCGCCGGCTGACACGCGCCGAGCTGGCGAAGGTCACGGGGATCTCGAAGCCCACGGTCTCGGAGAGCGTGCGCCGGCTGGCCGAGTCGGGTGTGCTGCGTGATACCGGTGAGCGAACGTCCGGCCGTGGACGCGTGGGGTCCTACTACGCCCTCGCCGACGACGTCGGTGCGGCGCTCGTCGTCGGCATCGCGCCGGAGGGTGTGGTGGCCGAGGGCGTGGACTGTCATGGCGAAGTCCTCGCGCGGGCGCGGCACGCGGTGTCGCGGCCGGCCACGCCCCGGCAGGTGGCGGTGGCGTTGCGCCGAGTCGTGAACCGGGTGCGCGCGGACCTGCCTGGCCCGTTGCTGGTGGGGGCGGTGAGCGCCGCCGACCCGGTGGACCGGCGGACGGGGCGCCTGGTGCACCTGCCGGACGCGCCGTTCCTCATCGGTGAGCTGTCGCCGGCCGAGCAGGTGGGGCCGCTGATCGCCGGCTCGCTGCGGGTGGACAACGATGTCAACTGGGCGGCGCGGGCGGAACGAGCGTCCGGCGCGGCCCAGGGGCTCGACGATTTCGCCTACCTGCACCTGGGCGCGGGGCTGGGCTGCGCGGTGGTCAGCGATGGCGAGGTCCGCCGCGGGGCGTCCGGGCTGGCCGGGGAGATCGCGCACCTCGTCACCCACGGCCCGGACGGCCGCGCGGTCGCGTTCACCGAGGTGTTCCGCGTGCTCGGGTTGCGCCGGCCGGGCTCGGCGGCGATCGACGTGGAAGCCCTGTCCCGGGCGCTGCCCGGCGAGACGCTGGACGCGCTCGCCGCCGCGATCGGCGGAGTCCTGTCGGCCCTGCTCGCGGTGTGCGATCCGGAGGTCGTCGTGCTCGGCGGCGAGTGGGGAACCGAGCCCGCCCTCCTCGGGGCGATCGAGGAGCGCGTTCGCAGCCTGCCCCGGCGTGTGCCGGTGCGGGCGGCGGAGGTCGTCGCCGAACCGGCGTTGGCCGGAGCGCGGTCGCACGCGCTGGGGGAGTTGCGCAGCTGGATCGCCACGCGAAGCCAGTTTTAGTTAGGACTCTTGCCTAAAAGTGGAGCGCTCGCTACCCTGCTGGAATGCCGGCCGCCGCAACGGAACTGCCCCACTGGGAGAGCGTGCCCGAGGACCTTCCCGGAGCGATCCGCGAGATCAAGTCGGCGCTGCGGGCGCGCATCGCGGCGTCGGGCCGCTCCGTGGAGGAGGTGTTCGCCGTCGTCGAGCGGCGCATCGCCGAGCGGGTCGCCGAGATCGGCTCCGACCGCCGGCAGGGCAAGGCGGTCTGGCCCGTCCTCGACTACGCCGACATCGCGCACGGCACCGTCCGCGACGAACAGCGGGACCTCGTGAAACGACGAGGGTGCCTCGTCGTCCGCGGGCACTTCGACCGCGAGCAGGCCCTCGCCTGGGACGCCGGCATCGTGGACTACGTCGAACGGAACCGGTTCTTCGAGAACTACCGGGGGCCCGGCGACGACTTCTTCGGCAGTGTCGGCTCGAAACCCGAGATCTACCCGATCTACTGGTCGCCGGCGCAGATGCAGGCCCGGCAGAGCGACCGGATGGCGACCGTGCAGGCGTTCCTGAACTCGTTCTGGCGGCACCAATCCGGCGGGGTGCGGTGGTTCGATCCGGACCGCCACGCGCTGTACCCGGACCGCATCCGCCGCCGCCCGCCGGGCGCCGATTCGGCGGGCCTGGGCACGCACAGCGATCCGGGCACCCTCGACCTGTGGATGACCAGCGCCTACCAGAAGGCGTTCCGCCACCTGTTCGACGGCACGGTCGAGGAGTACGACCCGTGGGACGCGGCGCACCGCACCGCGGGCCCGCAGTACCCCGGCTCGACGATGTGCTCGGCGTTCCGCACCTTCCAGGGCTGGACCGCACTGTCCGACATGGACCACGACCAGGGCGTCCTGCACGCCGTGCCGATCCCGGAGGCCATGGCGTACCTGATGCTGCGTCCCCTGCTGACCGACGTGCCCGAAGACGACATGTGCGGCGTCACCGTCAACCAGGTCTTCCCGGCCGGGCACAAGTGGCACGCCGACCTGATGGAGGCACTGTCCGGCATCCCGGACGTGCGGGCCGGCGACTCGGTGTGGTGGCACTGCGACGTGATCCACAGCGTCGCGCCGGTCGCCGACCAGCAGGGCTGGGGCAACGTCATGTACATCCCGGCCGCCCCGTGGTGCCCCCGCAACGAGGAGTACGCGGCCAGCGTGCGCGAAGCGTTCCGCACCGGATCGAGCCCAGCGGACTTCCCGGCCGAACACTACGAGCGCGACTGGGAAGGCCGCTTCACCGTCGAGCAGCTGAACGACACCGGACGCCGGGGCCTCGGCCTCGACTGACGCGGCGAACACGTAGGTGACGCCCTTTGGGGAGAGCCTCCGGTTGGGGTGTGGCTTGTCTAGGACCACGCTCGACCGGAGGCTCCCGTGTCCCGCCGTAATGCCCGCACCACGTTTCTGTGCAGGTTGCTGATCGTCCAGCGATAGCACGCGGGTGGCCGCAGGCTCATATCGCGCTCGGCCGCGCCCAGCGGGAAACCAGCCCGAGCGATCGCCTCCTTCGCCCGTCGCGGCATCCCCGGATGACCGGCAACGCTTGGGCCTATCGCTGGTCACTCCGGCACGTGCTCGAGCACTACAACACCCAACGCCGCCACAACGCACTCGGCGGCCACCCACCCACCAGCCGACTGCCACCAACCTGATGGCCAAGTACACCTGGCCGCATCGCGGCGCGGGGCCTAGAGATCGGCGAGCGCGGACAGCGGGTTTTCCACGGCGTCGGCGACGAACCGGAGGAATCCGGCCGCGGTGCCGCCGTCGCACACGCGGTGGTCGAACACCAGCGACAGCTGGGTCAGGTGCCGGGGCACGACCTGGCCGTCGACGACCCACGGTTTCGGCAGGATCCGGCCCACGCCGAGGATCGCGACCTCCGGGTGGTTGATGATCGCCGCGCTGCCGTCCACGCCGAACGAGCCGTAGTTGTTGAGCGTGAACGTTCCCGCCACCGGTTCCGGCACCGCGCCGTCGCGGGCCGCCGTGACCACGCGGCGGATCTCGGCGTCC
The DNA here is from genome assembly GCF_003385175.1 of Amycolatopsis ruanii. Lineage (NCBI taxonomy): Bacteria > Bacillati > Actinomycetota > Actinomycetes > Pseudonocardiales > Pseudonocardiaceae > Amycolatopsis > Amycolatopsis ruanii. The sequence goes on along the minus strand of NZ_PQHY01000048.1, from coordinate 5,875 downwards.
AGTTCGCGGGCGCTCATCCGGTCGGCCCGCCTGACCGCGGGCACCACCAGCCCGCGTCCGGCCTGCGTGGCGATGCCCAGGTTGACGCCGTCGAACTGCACGATCTCGCCCTCGTCCACCCGCGCGTTCAGCTCGGGGAAGCGGGCCAGCCCGGCGACCACGAACCGCGCGAGCAACGCCAGGATCCCCGCGCCCGCCAGCGATTCACGCAGCTCCACCAGAGCGCTGGCGTCGACGTCGACCCAGGTGGTCGCCTCGGGGATCTCGCGGCGGCTGCGGCTCAGGGTGGTGGCGATCGCCTTGCGGATCCCCGTCATCGGCACCCGTTCGCGGATCCCCAGGCCGGTGCGTGGGTCGTCGCCCGCCGAGGGGGCCGCGGCGCGTTCCACGTCGGCGCGGGTGATCAGCCCGTCCGGTCCGCTCCCGGTGAGCGTGGCCAGGTTCAGGCCGCGTTCCCGGGCCAGCTTCCGCACGATCGGTGACTGGGTGCGCGGCCGGTCGAGCACCACGGTCCGGGTGCCGGCGGGCCTGCGGCGCCTCCGACGGCCGTTGGCCGCGGTGCTGGTGCCGTAACCGATGAGGACGTTGCCGGAGCCCGCCCGCTCTTCCTCGCGGTAAGCGGCGGCCGCGGGCTGGTCCGCGGTCACCGTGATCAGCGGTGCGCCGACCAGCACCGTGCCGCCGGGCTCGCCGTGCAGCTCGGTGACGACCCCGCCGTAGGGCGAGGGCACCTCGACCACGGCCTTGGCGGTCTCGACCTCGGCGACCGGCGCGTCGACGGCGATGGTGTCGCCGACCGCGACCAGCCAGCGCACCAGCTGGGCTTCGGTGAGCCCTTCGCCGAGGTCGGGCAGGGTGAACGTGTCGCTCATGCGGCGTCCCAGTTCAGCTCGTCGACGGCGTCCAGGATCCGGTTCACCGAGGGCAGGTGGTGGTGTTCGAGTTTCGGTGGCGGGTAAGGGATGTCGAAGCCGGTGACGCGGCGGACCGGCGCCTCCAGGTAGGGGAAGCACTGCTCGCTCACCCGCGCGGCGATTTCGGCCGCGACGGAGGCGAAGCCCGGCGCCTCGGCGACGACGACCGCCCGGCCGGTGGCGGCGACGGCCCTGGTGACCGTCTCGTCGTCGAACGGCACGATCGAGCGCACGTCGACCACGGCGAGGTCGCGGCCTTCGGTGGCGGCCTGGCCGGCGGCGGCGAGCGCGACCGGGACGGACGGGCCGTAGGCGATGAGGGTGGCGTCCCGGCCCGGGCCGCGCACGACCGCGCGGCCGATCGGGGGAACCGCCCGCGCGAAGTCGACCTCCTCGCGGGTGAAGTAGTGCCTCTTCGGTTCGAGGAAGATCACCGGGTCCGGGCTCGCGATGGCTTCGCGGAGCAGGCCGTAGGCGTCTTCGTTCGTGGCGGGCGCGACGACGGTGAGGCCCGGGGTGTGCGCGTAGTAGGCCTCGGAGGAGTCGCAGTGGTGCTCGACCCCGCCGATGCCCCCGGCGTAGGGGACCCGCACGACCACCGGCAGCCGGACGCGGCCGCGGGTGCGGTTGCCCATCTTCGCCAGGTGGCTGGTGATCTGTTCGAACGCCGGGTAGGCGAAGGCGTCGAACTGCATCTCGACCACCGGGCGGAAGCCGTTCATGGCCATCCCGATCGCCATGCCGGCGATGCCCGACTCGGCCAGTGGCGTGTCGAAACAGCGCTGCTCGCCGAAGGCGCCGGTGAGCCCGTCGGTCACCCGGAAGACGCCGCCGAGCGGGCCGACGTCCTCGCCGAACACGACGACCGAGGGGTCCTCGGTCATCGCGTCGCGCAGTGCGGTGTTGATGGCCTGCGCCATCGTCACCTTGGTCGCGGTCATGCCGGCTCCTCCTCGGCTTCCAGCTCGGCCTGCAGCAGGTCTGCCTGCGCGGTCAGCTGCGGGGTCGGCGTGGCGTGGACGTGCGCGAACAGCTCGGCCGGATCGGGCGCGCCCTCGGCGGACAGGCCGGTGCGCAGGCGGGCGGCCAGTTCCTCGGCCTCGTCCCGGAACTCCTCGCCGGTCAGGCCGAGGTAGGTGCGCAACCGGGTCAGCGGGTCCCGGGTCCGCCATTCCTCGACCTCGGATTCGTCGCGGTAGCGGGTGGCGTCGTCGGCGTTGGTGTGCGCCTCGATGCGGTAGGTGTCGGCCTCGACGAGGGTCGGGCCGCCGCCGGTCGCGGCACGTGTGACGGCTTCGCCGAGCACCGCCAGCAGCGCCGCGACGTCGTTGCCGTCGACCAGCACGGCGGGGACGCCGTAGCCGATCCCCTTGTCCGCCAAGGAGGGCGCGACCGACTGACGTGCCAAGGGGACGGAGATCGCGTACTTGTTGTTCTGCACCAGGAAGACGACGGGGGCGCGGAAGACCGCGGCGAAGTTGAGGGCCTCGTGGAAATCGCCCTCGCTCGTGGCGCCGTCGCCGCACAGCGCCATCACCACCGTGTCCTCGCCCTTGAGCGTGGCGGCGTGCGCGACGCCGACGGCGTGCAGCAGCTGGGTCGCCAGGGGCGTCGACTGCGGCGCGACGCGGTGGGCGGTGGGGTCGTAGCCGCAATGCCAGTCGCCGCGCAGCATCATCAGGACCTCGACCGGGTCGACGCCGCGCTCCACCGCGGCGACGGTGTCCCGGTAGGTGGGGAAGAGCCAGTCGCCCGGGCGCAGCACCGCGGCCGCCGCGACCTGGCACGCCTCCTGCCCGTGTGACGACGGGTAGACCGCCAGCTTGCCCTGGCGGACGAGCGCGCCGGCCTGCTCGTTGAGGCGGCGGCCCAGCACGAGGGAGCGGTAGCGGGCGCGCAGCTCCGCGCGGTCCGGCATCGCGTAGCGGGCGTCGGGATGCACCGTGCCGTCGGGGTTCAGGAGGCGGACTGCCTCGGTCATGCACACCTCCGGGAAAGACAGAGTGACCCGATTCTGCTTTCATGGAGAACTCATGAACAGAGGACCGCACCAAGCCAAGACGAATGGATTGCGAGGGTGGAAAGCGTGAACGATGTGTCCAGCCGGGAGGCCACGGGGACGCGCGGTCCTGGACGATTGGCGCCCGCCCTCGACGAGGTCGATCAGCGGATCGTGCGCGAGCTGACCGCCGACGGGCGCATGTCGGTGCGCGTCCTCGCGGAGCGGGTGAACATCTCCCGCGCGAACGCCTACAGCCGGCTGGAGCGGCTGCGGGACAGCGGCGTGCTGACCGGCTTCACGGTGAAGGTCGACCCGGCGAAGGCCGGCCTGGCGACCTCGGCCTACGTGACGCTCACCGTGCGGCAGAACTCGTGGCGGCACCTGACCGAGCACCTGCGTCGCATCCCCGAGGTGGAGCACATGGCCCTGGTCGGCGGCGACGCCGACGTGATGCTGCTGGTGCGCGCCACGGACAACCAGCACCTGCGGCAGGTGGTGCTCGGCCAGTTGCACGACATCCCCGGCGTGCTCGGCACCCGCACCACGCTGATCTTCGAAGACATCGACAACCACTGACCAGCGGCCGGGGGACGAACCTCCGCTGGCCGGCGCGATGCCGAACGGAACCACGGCGGCGATCCGCGGCATTCACGCGTCGGCTCGTGCTCGCAGCAGTTCCTCGGCGGTGGTGCGTTCCGGCACCCACCCGCCGAGGACCTGCCCGTCCGGCGTGGTGAGCACCAGGTTGGTGCCCTCCGCGGTGTGGTGGTGCCGGATCCGCCAAGCGGTCCGCCAGGGCAGGAAGCCGGCGGGGGCGCGCACGCCCTCGCCGTCGAGTCGGAAGTCCCCGTACTCCACCTCGCGCCCGCGGTCGAGGGCGGTCCGCAGCCGGCGCACGATGCGGTCCCGGCACCGCTCGATCACCAGCTTCGACAGGGCACCCTGCCGGTGCACGCCGTGGATGAGGATCCGCCGGTCGTCACGGTGCCCGCGTCCGAAGACCCGCCGGCGCCCCAGGCCCGTGATCCGGGAGACGCGCCGGCTGGTCAGGAACAGCTCGATGTGCTCCCAGTGGGTGGTGACGGTCCCGCCGTCGTGGGTCTTGGCGACGGGCCGGTGGACCACGTACTCGACGTCGCGCCACGGGATCGCCAGGCGCTCACCCCCGGCGTGGACGACCAGCTCGGCAGGCGTGACCTCGTACACCCGGCGCCCGCCGCGGGGCGGTACCGCGACGACGAACACGGCCCGGCCGGCCATCGCCGCGACCGGGAGCGCGGCGCCGGCCCAGGGACTCACCACCATGGCGAGAACCCCGGCGCCGGCGCAGAGCAGCAACCAGGCGCCCAGGGCGGGTGTGGTGAGGAACCGCCGCTTGGTGCGGAACCGGACGACCTCGGAACCCCTCGCAGAGCTGCCCACCGGGCGACGGTATCGCGGGCCCGCGCGTGGCGGGGCGGGTTCGGACCGGAACCTGCCACAGCGGGTTGTTCCGCCGCGGACCAGCCACACGCTGCACCGCGATCGCATCCATGGAGCTCCGCCCTTCGGGAACGCGAGAGTTCGGTGATCGTGTCCAGGAGGCGGTCCTGCGCCTCGGGCGGCAGGTAGCCCGGCAGGCCTTCGGCGCTCCACGCGGCCGGCCGGGCCGGATCGACTCCGGCGGTGCGCAGAGCGGTGGGCCAGTCGTCGCGCAGATCGGCCGGGGCCACTCTCCGGTCGGCGGTGGGCGCCGCGCCCAGCCCGGACGAGCGGTTCGGCGAACGGATCGTCGATGAGCGAACTTTCCGCGCGCTGGAGGCCAGGTCCCAGGTGTCTCCGTCGTCCCTGGCGATGCTCGGGTCAGCGTAGTGACATCCGGCGCTACCGCCTCCGGATGAGGCCGAGTTCGGTGGCGGTGGCGACGGCGGCGGTGCGGGAGTCGACGCCGAGTTTGGTGTAGATGCGGGCCAGGTGGGATTTCACGGTGCCCTCGGTGAGGTGGAGCCGCCGGCCGATGGCCTGGTTGGACAGGCCCTCGGCGACCAGTGCGAGGACCTCGGTCTCCCGCCGGGTCAGGGCGGTGGCGGGGGTGCGGAGCCGGTTCATGAGGCGGTCGGCGACGGCGGGGGCCAGCGTGGTGCGCCCGGCGGCGGCGGTGCGGACGGCGGCGGCCAGGTCCTCGGGCGGGGCGTCCTTGAGGAGGTAGCCGGTGGCGCCGGCCTCGATGGCGGGCAGGGTGTCGGCATCGGAGTCGTAGGTGGTGACGATCAGCACGCGGGGGGCGTCCGGCCGGGCGGTGATCGCCGCGGTGGCCTCGGCGCCGCCCATTCCGTTGCCGAACTGCAGGTCCATGAGGACGACGTCGATGTCGCCGTGCCGGGCGCGGACGACGGCGTCCTCCGCGGTGGCGGCTTCGGCCACGATGGTGAGGCCGGGTTCGGTCTCCAGCACGGCGCGCAGCCCGGCGCGCACCACCGGGTGGTCGTCGGCCAGGAGCAGCCGGATCGGCCGGCCGGTCACGGGCGGCCCTCGCGTTCGGTGTCGCCGGCCGGGTTCAGCGGGAGCCGCGCGGCCAGTGCGGTGCCCTGGCCGGGGGCGGATTCGATGGTGAGGGCGCCGCCGAGGGCGTGCATGCGGGCGCGCATGGCGGGCAGCCCGAAGCCGCCCCGGTCGGGGTCGGGCTCGGGTACCCGGCCGGGGTCGAAGCCGGTCCCGTCGTCGACGACGTCGAGGACGACGTGGTCACCGAGATAGCCGAGAGTGACGTCGGCGGTGGTGGCGCCGGCGTGGCGGACGGTGTTGGACAGGGCGGACTGGGCGATGCGCAGCAGGGCGACCTCGTGCGCGGTCGGCAGCGGCGCCGGGTCGCCGGTGAGGCGGAAGCGTGCGGTGAGCCGGTGCCGGGCGCTGGTGGTGGCGCACAGGCGCTCCAGCGCGCCGGCCAAGGTGTTGCTGTCCAGGGCGGGCGGGGTGAGGG
>NZ_PQHY01000047.1:0-54109 GCF_003385175.1 Amycolatopsis ruanii | reverse complement strand
CTTCAACCGGCTCAAACAGTTTCGCGACCTAGCCACCCGCTACGCCAAACGCGCCGCCTACTACCAAGCCGAACTCACCATCGCCGCCATCATCCTCTGGCTCCGATGACTTACAGGACACTTCCTAGGCCACCGAGTAGCGGCGCACCCCGTCCTCGACCAGGAGCATCAGCTTGCCCTGGTGCACGAGCAGGTCGAGGTGCGCGGCGGTCTCCAGGACGGCGAGCATCTGGTTGAACACGTCCAGCTCGCCGAGCTTGCGCTGCCGCCGCGTCCAGCCCAGCCGCAGCGCCGACTCGTACGCCGTCCGCGCACCGTCCACAATGGTCGTCGCGATGACGTCCAGCCGCTGGGCGTGGTGGTCCAGCAGCTCGTCGACGCGGGCGTGCACGCTGTCGGTCACCGGGCCGTGTGCCGGCAGCATCCGCCGGTCCGGCATGCCGCGCACCAGGCGCAGCGAGTCCAGGAAGTCGCGCAGCGGCATCTCCGCCACCGCGGGCTGGAACCCGATCGACGGCGTGATGTGCGGCAGCACGTGGTCGCCGGTGAACATCAGCCCGGCCGCGCCGTCGTCGAACACCACGTGCCCGGCGGTGTGCCCCGGCGTGTGCACGACGTCCAGCGAGCGGCTCGGCAGCACGGTCCGCCGGCCCGGCGTCAGCCACTCGTCGGGCAGCTCCCAGATCGAGGCCTCCGTGTTGCGGCCGTGGATTTCGAAAACCCGCACCAGCTCGTCGGCCACCGCGTCGGCGCCGCACGCCCGCAGCGCGGAGATCTGGCCGATGAGCGGCACCACGTCCGGATCGGCCGTCATGCGCAACGACGACTCCTCCAGTGAGCCCAGCGCGATCCGCCCGCCGAACTCGCGCCGCAGCGCGACCGCCTGCGTGTAGTGGTCCCGGTGCACGTGGGTGACCAGGAACTGGCTCACGTCACCGAGTTCGGCGCCCAGCCCCTTGAGCGCCGCGGCCAGCTGCTCGCGCGCCTCCGCCAGCGCCCAGCCGGAGTCGATGAGCACCAGGTCGTCGGCCTCGGTGAGGGCGTAGACGTTGACGGCCCGCAGCCCGTCGTTCGGCAGCGGCAACGGGATCCGGTGCACGCCCGGCGCCACGGTGTACAGGCCGGGCTCGCTCCACTCGGCGCTGCCTTCGGGAATTGGTTCCACGAGACCTCATCGTCCTTTCCGACCCGGGATATTTCACTTTGGAACTTCCCGGGTGGAATGTCCACCTGCCGCGGTTGAGACCCACGTCACCTTGGCCGCAGCGCGGTCTCCACGGTCAGCGCGGCGGCGATCACCAGGCTCGCCAGCGGGTCCGTGAGCTGCGCGAACACCTCGACGACGTAGCCGCGGCCGGGCTCCTCGGCCGCCCGCGCCACCTCGCTGCCCGCGGAGCCGGTGATGCGGAAGTCGCGCGGGGGCCGGTTCTCCAGCGCGCCGACCGGCCGTCCGTGGGCCGACAGGGCGAACCGGTGCGGCCCGTCGGGGGCGATCTCGCCGATCGGCGTCCCGTCGGCGCGGGTCACCAGAAAGCGTGAGTCGTGCACCCGCACTTTCAGCACGACACTTCCGCCGGAGTCGCGCACCGCGAAACAGTTCGGGCGGAACCGGGCCGATCCGGTGATCATCCGCAGCGCTTTCCGGAACGTGCCGTTCTCGGCTTCCGCGACGGTTCCCAGCGGCTGTCCGTACTGGTCCCGCACGCCGGATTCGGCCGCGCCGGCACGGTGGCTGACCACCAGGAAGGGCTCGGTGAACAGGGTGCCGCCGCCCACCTGCCGCGAACCGCTCGTCATGCCGGTCAAGGTTAGCCAGCGAAAATCAAGAACGGGAGACGACCGGTGAATTACGCGGATATGTCCGGTTGACCGGATTTCCGATTGCGGCCCCTTTTCGCCAATCGCCGCCGGTGCCATTTCCCGGCCGTCGGGGCCGGGGCGCGGGTGGCCGGGCGGCCGTGGAGGAGAATCGGGGTGTGAGCGAACACGTCTGGCCACCCGGTGCGGCCACCGCGGTGGGATCGATGCCCGGTACCGACCCGGCGGAGGCGGCCTCGGTCGTCTTCGGCGAGCTGCCCGACTTCCCGCATCTGCCGGAGCTGCCGGCCCGCGGCGTCGGCGCGGACCTGATCGGGCGGACCGCCGCGATGCTGGTCGACCTCGCGATCGAGGTCGTGCCCAGCGGCTACCGGGTCGCCGCCCGGCCGGGGCGCGACCACCGGCGGGCGGTCGACCTGCTGCGCTGGGACCTCGACGCGGTCACCGAAACGGGTGGCGCCCCGCTCATCAAGACGCAGCTGGCCGGGCCGTGGACGCTGGCCGCCGGGATCGAGCTGCCGCGCGGCCACCGCGTGCTCACCGACCGGGGCGCGGTGCGGGAGTTCACCGAATCGGTGCTGGAGGGGCTGGCCGCGCACGTCGGGGAACTGAAGGCTCGCACCGGCGCCGAGGTCGTGGTCCAGTTCGACGAGCCGACGCTGCCGGACGTGCTGGCGGGCGCCCTGCCCACGCCGTCGGGCTACGGCAACGTCCCGGCCGTGCCCGAGCCGGAGGCGCGGGACTTGCTCGGCCGCGTGATCGAACGGGCCGGTGAGCTGACCGGGCAGCCGGTCGTCGTGCACTGCTGCGCCGCGCGGCCGCCGGTCGGCCTGCTGCACGCGGCCGGTGCGGGCGCGCTGGCGATCGACGCGACGTTGCTGGCCGGGGCGCCCGCGACCCTGCTCGACGAACTCGGCGAGGCCTGGGACAGCGGGACCGTGTTGTTCCTGGGCCTGGTGCCCGCGCTGGAGCCCGCGCGGCGGCCGTCGCTGCGGGAGCTGGCGCAGCTCGCGCTGGCGCTGGCCGACCGGCTCGGGTTCGCCCGCTCGACCCTGGCCGACCGCGCGGTCCCGACGCCGACCTGCGGCTTCGCCGGGGCGAGCGCCGACTGGACGCGCCGCGCGCTGAAGCTGACCACGGATCTGGGCAAAGCGTTCGTGGAGCCACCGGAGGGCTGGTAGGACTTCGGCGATGCGATGGTTTCGACGACGCCGCGAGGACGACCTGCCCGACCCGCGCACGGCGTGGCCCGAGCAGGCGGTGCAAGGCGACCCGGTGGCGGCCGCGGAGCGGTTCTGGCGCCGCTGGGCGGAGATGCTGCCGGAGATCAGCGCGGCGCTGGGCGACCGCCAGCCGCAGCGCGTCGAGGGCGAGCTGGCCGCCGCCGTCGCCGAGCTGCACCCGAACCTGCACGTGTCACTCGAACGAGGCCAGCGGGCCATCTACGCCCTCGTGGTGAGCGGCCAGGAGGACCCCGCGCTGCGGCCGTTCACCGACGCGTGGAAGGCCGCGGCGCCGCCCGAGGACGCCATCTGGGAGTACCACGACTCGGTGCCGCCGGTGCCCGATCCGACCGGCGTGACGGTGAACCTCGGGACGCGGTCGGTCGCGCTGGCCGACGTCCGGGTCGCCGCGCAGGTCGACGAGGCCGACGGGGTCGCCGACGTCGCGGTCCACCACCCGCTGCTGGGTGAACTCGACGCGGCCACCCGGGCGGCGATGACCTTCCTGCCGCTGGACGCGACGCTCGGGGAACGCCTCGCGGCGAAACGGTTACGCAGGGTGGAGGCGGCCGAGACCGAGCCCGCCGGCGCCATCACGCTCCTGGAACTGCGTGACCTGGTCCGCGGTCTGGACGAGGAACGCCCGGAAACTGTCGGGGGTGCTGACTAAGCTGACCGACTGTGAGTGAGACTCCCGCCGCACAGGACGTCACCGAGGTTCCCGCCGAGGTCCGCGAGCGCCACGGCGCGCTCGCGGAAGAGGTGCGCGGGCACCAGTTCCGGTACTACGTGCTGGACTCGCCGGTCATCACCGACGGCGAGTTCGACGAGCTGCTCAAGGAACTGGAGCGGCTGGAGTCGGAGTACCCGGGCCTGGCCACGCCCGACTCGCCGACCCAGAACGTGGGCGGCACGTTCTCCACCGACTTCGTCGCGGTCGACCACCTCGAACGCATGATGAGCCTGGACAACGTCTTCGACGAGGAGGAGTTGCAGGCGTGGGTGGACCGGGTGGAACGCGAGGTCGGCGGGGCCACGCAGTACCTGTGCGAGCTGAAGATCGACGGGCTGGCCATCAACCTGCTGTACGAGAAGGGGCGGCTGGTCCGGGGGCTCACCCGCGGCGACGGCCGCACGGGTGAGGACGTCACGCTCAACGTCCGCACGCTGGAGCAGGTGCCGGAGACGCTGACCGGCACCGACGAGTACCCGGTGCCCGACCTCGTCGAGGTGCGCGGCGAGGTGTTCTTCCGCGTCGAGGACTTCGCCGAGCTGAACGCCCGGCTGGTCGAGGCGGGCAAGCCGCCGTTCGCGAACCCGCGCAACACCGCGGCCGGGTCGTTGCGGCAGAAGGACCCGAAGGTCACGCGCAGCCGCAAGCTGCGGCTGATCTGCCACGGGCTGGGCAAGCGCGAGGGTTTCGAGCCGGCGCGGCAGTCGGAGGCCTACGAGGCGCTGGCGGCGTGGGGGCTGCCGGTGTCCGGCCACACCAAGGTGGTCGACAAGGCGTCCGAGCTGCTGGACCACATCCGGTACTGGGGCGAGCACCGGCACGACGCCGAGCACGAGATCGACGGCATCGTGGTGAAGGTCGACCAGGTGTCGCTGCAGCGGCGGCTGGGCAGCACCTCCCGCGCGCCGCGGTGGGCCATCGCCTACAAGTACCCGCCGGAGGAGGCCACCACCCGGCTGCTCGACATCCAGGTCAACGTCGGCCGCACCGGCCGGGTCACGCCGTTCGCGGTGATGGAGCCGGTGAAGGTGGCCGGGTCGACGGTGGCGATGGCGACGCTGCACAACGCGCAGGAGGTCAAGCGCAAGGGCGTGCTGATCGGCGACCGCGTGGTGATCCGCAAGGCGGGCGACGTGATCCCCGAGGTGCTCGGTCCCGTGGTCGACGTGCGCACCGGGGACGAGCGCGAGTTCGTCATGCCCACGTTCTGCCCGGAGTGCGGCACGAAGCTGGCGCACCAGAAGGAGGGCGACGTCGACATCCGCTGCCCGAACGCGCGGTCGTGTCCCGCGCAGTTGCGGGAGCGGCTGTTCCACCTGGCCGGGCGGGGCGCGTTCGACATCGAGGTGCTCGGTTACGAGGCGGCGACGGCGCTGCTGGAGTCCGGTGTGGTCGTCGACGAGGGCGACATCTTCGATCTGGACGAGGAGAAGCTGGGGCGGGTCGAGCTGTTCCGCACGAAGGCGGGGGAGCTGTCGGCCAACGGGCGCAAGCTGCTGGCCAACCTGGACAGCGCGAAGGACCGTCCACTGTGGCGGGTGCTGGTGGCGTTGTCGATCCGGCACGTCGGCCCGACGGCGGCGCAGGCGCTGGCGCGCGAGTTCGGCTCGCTGGAGGCGATCGAGAACGCCGACGAGGCCGCGATGGCCGATGTGGACGGTGTGGGCCCGACGATCGCGAACGCGCTGCGCGAGTGGTTCGCCGTCGACTGGCACCGCGAGGTGGTGGAGAAGTGGCGCCGCGCCGGGGTCCGGATGGTGGAGGAGCGCGACGAGTCGGTGCCGCGCACGCTGGAGGGCCTGTCGATCGTGGTGACCGGTTCGCTGAACACGTTCTCCCGCGACGAGGCCAAGGAGGCGATCATGTCGCGCGGCGGCAAGGCCGCGGGATCGGTGTCGAAGAAGACGGCGTTCGTCGTGGTCGGCGACGCGCCGGGCTCCAAGTACGACAAGGCGGTCCAGCTGAAGGTCCCCATCCTCGACGAGGCCGGTTTCCAGGTGCTGCTGGACCGGGGCCCGGAAGCCGCCGCCGAGGTGGCGCTACCGACGGAGGAGCCGGGCGGTGAGTGAGGTGTCGGTGCGGCCGGCGCGGCCTGAGGAGTTCGCGGCGGTGGGGGCGCTGACCGTGTCCGCCTACGTGGCCGACGGCCTGATCGCCGCGGACGACGACTACGTGCGCGAACTGAGCGACGCCGCTCACCGCGCCGCGCACGCCGAACTGCTGGTCGCCACGGACGACGATGGCCTGCTCGGCTCGGTGACGATCGTCCGCCCGGGCACGCACTACTCGGAAATCGCCCGCGACGGCGAGCTGGAGTTCCGCATGCTGGCCACCGCAGCGGCCGCCCGGGGCCGCGGCGTCGGCGAACTCCTGACCCGCACGGTCGTCGAGAAGGCCCGCGAGATCGGCGCATCGGCGGTGGTGATGTCCAGCCTGGACGCCATGAAGACGGCCCACCGGCTGTACGAACGCCTGGGTTTCAGCCGCCTCCCCGAGCGGGATTGGGAGCCGCTGCCGGGCCGGTGGCTGCGTGCTTTCCGGCTGGCCCTGTGAGGAAACCCGCAGGAGTGTGCGCCCGTCAGATCGCAGTTGGACGACGCGCCAGGGTGGATCACGGTCTCATGTACGGCGGCGCATCACAATCACGCCGATGCCGAGGGTGAGGAAAGCTCCTGCGAAGCAGAAGTACATGCCGATTCCGTTTTGTCGTTCGTTGGGTACAGCGCACGCGAGGGGCAAGCTGATCAGGCCGATGCTGACGAAGATCACAGTCCTGTGCCGTAGCTGAGGCAGCAGTCGTCGTCTTGTTGCGAACGTGACGGTCAAAGCGCCGGCGGCGCCCATCAACGCCAGTCCCGGAACGGCGCCTGGCCAGTTGCTGCCCTGTGCCCAGGCTTCGCCTGTCAGGACACAGACGAGTCCGGCGACAGTCATCCCCCATATCCGCCGGCCGCCATGACCAGGAGGCCAAGAAGGGAGAAACGCCTCCGGATTGTGTGCGGGTGATCGACATACACGATGTGCTGGACGGTGTGGGATTGATCGAATCGCACGTCGCCATTGATCGTGTGAGCCTGGACGACCGATCCTCGAACCGTTCCTTCGACCAGGTTCCGGCATTCTGGGCGCGGTCCCTCGTCCGGCGCAAAAAACCCGCGTAGCGACTACAAACCCGAACCCCGCGCCTGAATAGCGCGGACCACCGCGGCCATGTCTTCCCTGCCGTACCCCAGCGCCACAGCCTCGCCGTAGAGGGCGTGGCACACGTCCAGCAGCGGTGACGCCAGCCCCGCCGCGCGGGCGGCCTCCGCGACCAGCCGGTTGTTCTTCAGCACGTCCGCGATGGCCGCCTGCACCTCGAAGTCCCGCGCCACCAGCTTCGCCACCTTCACCCGGGACACGTCGCTCGCCATCGGGCCCGCGTTCAGCACCTCCACGAACCGCCCCAGGTCCAGGCCCTGCCGCTCGGCGAAGTGCGTCGCCTCGGCCAGGCCCGTCACCATCGTGATCAGGTACAGGTTCACCGCGAGCTTCATCAGCAACCCGCCCGGCACCGGCCCGCACTCGACCACCTGACGGCACATCGGCGCCAGCAACGGCCCCACCTCGGCCACCGCGCCCGGCTCGCCCGCCAGCATCGCCACCAGCTGACCCGCCTCGGCCGGCTTGCGCGACCCCGACACCGGCGCCTCGACGTACCGGCCACCCGCCGCCGCGACCTCGGTCGCCAGCCCGCGTGAATACTCCGGCGACGTCGTCCCCATGTGCACGACGATCCGCCCGCCGACGTTCGCCGCGAACTCGCTCCCGCCACGGCCCAGCGCGGCATCCACCGCGGCGCCGTCGGCCAGCATCAGGAACACGACGTCCACCCGGCGGCACACCTCGGCCGCGCTCCCGGCCACCTCCGCGCCCGCCGCCCGCAGCACCTCGGCCTTGGCCGCGGTCCGGTTCCACACGACGAGCGGCGTCCCCGCGCGGACGAGGTTGAGCGCCATCGGCGTGCCCATCACGCCCAGCCCCAGGAAACCCAGCTTCATGCGAGCACCCTAGCGCGCGATTATGACACTTGTCATGACCCGCTGAGGTGGGCGATCAGCTCGATCAGCTGCCGCCGGAAGGCCGCGTCGCCGCCGAGCGCGCCGATGACGGACGAGTCGTCCCGTGCGATCTGCTCCGAGGTCGCCAGGACGTCCTCGCCCGCCGGGGTGAGCCGCGCCAGGGAGCGGCGGCCGTCCAGCGGATCGGGCACGCGAGTGACGTACCCCGACCTGGACAGCCGGTCGAGCGTGCGGCTCATCGTCTGGTCGGTCACCTGGCACCGGCGGGCCAGCGCCCGCTGCGACAGCGGCCCACCGCGCAACGTGTGCAGGGCGATCAGCCCGGCGTGCGACAGCCCGAGCGTCTCGAGCCGCGCCGTCCACCGCTGCTCGACAAGCCTCGCCGCGGCCGACAGCAAGCGCCCGGTGGGCCAGGACGCCATCCCTTCCTCACCCGGCGCCGGCGCTCCGCCGCCCGGAGGCTGCCCCGGAATCGGGGATCCCGCTGGGGATCCCGCTGGGGATCGCGGTGCCGCGCCCTGTCCCATGCGGCCCGCCACCGCGTCGCCGCGCCGTGCCCGTTTTGCCCGGCCTTCCTCTGCGGCCAACCGCACCTCCCGGTAATGTTCAGCCTGCTGAACAATTCTCCGATCCCTAGGACTGTATTAGCCCATGAGGACCGCACGCTGGCTCGTCCCCGCCCTGCTCGTCGTCGCCTGGCTGGTGCTCGGGGGACTCGGCGGCCCCTACGCCGGCAAGCTCAGCGACGTCTCCACCAACGACAACTCGGCCTTCCTCCCGGCCTCCGCCGAATCCACCCGCGCCCTTGCCGAACAGCGCACCTTCTCCACCGACGAGACCCTGCCGGCGATCGTCGTCGCCGAGCGGGCCACCGGCGTCACGCCCCAGGACAGCGCCTTCCTCACCGAGGCCGCGGGCCGCATCCAAGCCATCCCCGGCGTCACGAACGCCGCGAGCCCGCAACCCTCCCGGGACGGCCAGGCCCTCGAACTCACCGTCTCCGTCCGGGTCGGCGGCGAACCCGGCGAGGTCGTCGAGCAGATCCGCGCCCAGCTCGAAGCCGCACCCGAGGGGCTCACCGTCCTCGTCACCGGTCCGGCTGCCCAGATCGCCGACCTGGTCACCGCGTTCGGCGGCATCGACGGCCTCCTCCTGCTGGTCGCCGGCATCGTCGTGGCGTTGATCCTCGTCGTGGTCTACCGCAGCCCGCTGCTACCGCTCGTCGTCCTGCTCTCCGCCGTCTTCGCGCTCGGCCTGGCCAGCCTGGTCGTCTACGTCCTCGCCGACCACGGCGTGCTCACCCTCAACGGCCAGAGCCAGGGCATCCTGTTCATCCTCGTCTTCGGCGCGGCCACCGACTACGCGCTGCTGCTGGTCTCCCGGTTCCGCGAGCAACTCCGCGACACGGAGAACCGCTACGAAGCCGTCAAACTGGCCTGGCGCGCCACGCTCAAGCCGATCGCCGCCTCCGCCGGGACCGTCGTGCTCGGTGTGCTCTGCCTGCTGTTCTCCGACCTGCAGTCCAACCGCGGCCTCGGCCCGGTCGCCGCGATCGGCATCGCCGCCGCGTTCGGAGCCTCGGTCACCTTCCTGCCCGCCGCGCTCGCCCTGCTCGGCCGCGCCGCCTTCTGGCCGATCCGGCCCGAGCTCGGCTCACCGCACCCGGAGTCGAGCGGCATCTGGGGCCGCATCGCCGAGGCTGTCGCGCGCAAGCCCCGCGCGGTCTGGATCGGCACCACCGTCCTGCTGCTGGCCGGTGCGGCGTTCGTGCCACAGCTCAAGGCCGGCGGGGTCGCCCAGTCCGACCTCTTCCTCACCCCGGTCGACTCGGTCGCCGGTCAGGAGGTCCTGGTCGAGCACTTCCCGGGCGGCTCCGGCTCACCGACCACCATCATCACCAACGCCGGCCAGGCCGAGGCGGTCGCGCGGGCCGCGCGGGTGGACGGCGTCGCCCAGGTCGCCGCGGCGCCCAACGTGGTCAACGGCCGCGTTCAGGTCGTCGCGATCCTCACCGACGCCGCCGACTCCGAGGCCGGGCTCGGCACGGTCGGCCGCATCCGCCAGGCCGTGCACGCCGTGCCCGGCGCGGATGCGCTGGTCGGCGGCACCACCGCGACCCAGCTGGACACGCAGGAGACCTCCGAACGGGACCGCGCGGTGATCATCCCGATCGTCCTCGTGGTGATCTTCGGGGTGCTCGCGCTCCTGCTGCGGGCCCTGCTCGCGCCGTTGCTGCTGATCGCGACCGTCGTGCTGTCCTTCGCCGCCACCATGGGCGTGTCCGCGCTGGTGTTCAACCACCTGCTGGGCTTCCCGGGCGCGGACCCGGCGGTGCCGCTGTTCGGGTTCGTCTTCCTGGTGGCGCTCGGGATCGACTACAACATCTTCCTGATGACCCGGGTCCGCGAAGAAGCACTCCACACGAACACCCACGACGGCACGCTGCGCGGGCTCACGCTCACCGGCGGCGTGATCACCTCGGCGGGGGTCGTGCTCGCGGCGACGTTCGCGGCGCTGGCGGTGATCCCGATCCTGTTCCTGGCCCAGATCGCGTTCATCGTCGCGTTCGGCGTGCTGCTCGACACCCTGATCGTGCGGTCGCTGCTGGTGCCGGCCCTGACGCTGGACGTCGGGCGGCGGATCTGGTGGCCCTCGACGGTGCCGTGATCAGCCGTCGAGCACGACGGCGACGATCCCGGCCAGGTGGGCCAGGCGCGCGACCTCGGCCGCCCGGAACATCGGCCCGCCGGGGCGGCCGACGAGCAGCGCCTTGTCCGGCTTCCCGAGCGGCGTCGCGGCCAGCTCGGTGCCCAGCTCCTGCCAGGTCTCCGGCACCCACGAGTCCTCGGAGTCCAGGATCGTGGCGCGCTCCAGCGGCAGCCACGGCAGGTCGGTGATCGGCGCCTCGGGCGACGCGCTCGAGGACGCCAGCCGGTCCACACCCGCGTCGCTGACCGACACCACGATCGCCCAGCCCGCGCGGATGATCCGCGGCACGCCCTCGACCAGCACCGACAGCCCGGAGGCCGGCTGCGCGGCGATCTCCTCGACCAGTTCCAGCTCGCGGTGGGTGTCCAGCACACCGGCGTACGGCCGCACCGCGTCGACCTCGACGCCCTCCACGCTCTCCGCCGCGGTGATCACCGCGTCCGGCAGCCGCCCGGAGGGGAGTTCGACGACCATGTCGTCGATCGCGACGCCGCCGCCGCGCTCGACCACGTCCACCGAGAGGATGTCCGCCCCGATCATGCCGAGAGCCGTCGCGACCGCTCCGAGGGTTCCTGGCGTGTCCGGGAGCTGCACCCGGATCAGGAAGGACAACGTGAACCCCTCTCGGGTCCGGCGCTCCCGCCTCGCCGGGGAGCGCAACCGGCCGCTGATTGTGACAGACGAAAGCCGTCACGGGGAGCCATCGTCTGCCTACCGAGACCGGATCGCGCGCCCGCCGTGAACAACCCGGTCGAGGTCGCAAGGCCCGCCGCCATAGACTTGGAACTCACCGAAACACCGATCCGCACACCCCGGGAGTCACCCGCGTGCCCAACATTTCCCGCGACGAGGTCGCGCACCTGGCCAAGCTCGCCAGGCTCGCGGTCACCGACGACGAGCTGAACGTTTTCGCAGGTCAGCTCGACCAGATCCTGGACGCGGTGGCCAAGGTCAGCGAGGTCGCCGCCGACGACGTGCCGCCGACCTCGCACGCCGTGCCGCTCACGAACGTCTTCCGCGAGGACGTGGTCCGGCCCGGGCTCACCCAGCAGCAGGCCCTGGCCGGTGCGCCGGCCGCCGAGGAGGGCCGCTTCCGGGTGCCGCGGATCCTGGGGGAGGAACAGTGACCGACCTAACACGTCTGCCGGCCGCCGAGCTGGCCGAGAAGATCCACGCGCGCGAGGTGTCCTCGGCGAAGGTCACGCAGGCGCACCTGGACCGCATCGGCGAGGTCGACGACCACGTCCACGCGTTCCTCACGGTCGACGCCGAGGGCGCCCTCGCGGCCGCCCGCGCGGTCGACTCCGCCCTGGCCGGCGGCCAGGCCCCGGCCTCGCCGATCGCCGGTGTCCCGCTCGCCCTCAAGGACGTGCTGACCACCCGGGGCCTGCCCACGACCTGCGGGTCGAAGACCCTGGAGAACTGGATCCCGCCGTACGACGCGACGGTCACGCGCAAGCTGCGCGAAGCCGGCGTGCCGATCCTGGGCAAGACCAACATGGACGAGTTCGCGATGGGCTCCTCCACCGAGAACTCGGCGTTCGGTCCCACGCACAACCCGTGGGACCACGCCCGCATCCCGGGCGGCTCCGGCTGTGGCTCGGCCGCGTCGCTGGCCGCGTTCGAGGCGCCGCTGGCGATCGGCACCGACACCGGCGGCTCGATCCGCCAGCCGGGCGCGGTCACCGGCACGGTCGGCGTGAAGCCGACCTACGGCGGCGTGTCCCGGTACGGGCTGGTGGCGTTCTCGTCCTCGCTCGACCAGGCCGGGCCGTGCGCCCGCACCGTGCTGGACGCGGCGCTGCTGCACGAGGTCATCGCCGGGCACGACCCGCTCGACTCGACCTCGATCGACGCGCCGGTGCCGCCGGTCGTCGCCGCCGCGCGCGAGGGCATGCGCGGCGACCTCAAGGGCGTCAAGGTCGGTGTGGTCAAGGAGTTCAGCGGCGAGGGCTACCAGGCCGGGGTGCAGCGTTCGTTCGAGAACGCCGTGGACCAGCTGCGCGCGCTGGGCGCCGAGGTCGTCGAGGTGTCCTGCCCGAACTTCGTCTACGCGCTGCCGGCGTACTACCTGATCGCGCCGAGCGAGGCCTCGTCCAACCTGGCCCGCTTCGACGCGATGCGCTACGGCCTCCGCGTCGCCGACGACGGTTCGCACAGCGCCGAAGAGGTCATGTCGCTCACCCGCGAGGCCGGTTTCGGCCCCGAGGTCAAGCGCCGCATCATGCTCGGCACGTACGCGCTGTCCTCCGGCTACTACGACGCCTACTACGGCTCGGCGCAGAAGGTGCGCACGCTCGTCAAGCGCGACTTCGACGCGGCCTTCGAGAAGGTGGACGTGCTGGTCTCGCCGACCACCCCGACCACCGCGTTCAAGATCGGCGAGCGCGTCGACGACCCGATGGCCATGTACCTCGCCGACCTGTGCACCATCCCGGCGAACCTGGCCGGCAACGCCGCCATGAGCGTGCCCAGTGGACTGTCCGATGAGGACGGTCTGCCGGTCGGCCTGCAGATCATGGCCCCGGCGCTGGCCGACGACCGGCTCTACCGGGTCGGCGCCGCCTACGAGGTCGCGCGCGGCTCGATCATCGACCGGGTTCCGGAGCTGAAGGGAGTCTCGGCGTGACCGCCGTTGCCGAAGTGATGGACTACGCCGAGGTCGTCGAGCGGTTCGACCCGGTGCTCGGGCTCGAGGTCCACGTCGAGCTGAACACCAAGACGAAGATGTTCTGCGGCTGCGCCAACGAGTTCGGCGGCGAGCCCAACACCCACGTGTGCCCGACCTGCCTCGGCCTGCCCGGTGCGCTGCCGGTGCTCAACGGCAAGGGCGTCGAGGGCGCGATCCGCATCGGGCTGGCGCTCAACTGCGAGATCGCCGAGTGGTGCCGGTTCGCCCGGAAGAACTACTTCTACCCGGACATGCCGAAGAACTTCCAGACCTCGCAGTACGACGAGCCGATCGCGGTCAACGGCTACCTGGACGTGACGCTGGACGACGGCGAGGTCGTGCGCGTGGAGATCGAGCGCGCGCACATGGAGGAGGACACCGGCAAGTCGCTGCACGTCGGTGGCGCCACCGGGCGCATTCACGGCGCGGAGCACTCGCTGCTCGACTACAACCGCGCCGGCGTGCCGCTGATCGAGATCGTCACCAAGCCGATCGTCGGCATGGGTTCGCGGGCGCCCGAGGTGGCGCGCGCGTACGTGACCGCGCTGCGCGACCTGCTGCGTGCGCTGGACGTGTCCGACGTGCGGATGGACCAGGGCTCGCTGCGCTGCGACGCCAACGTGTCGCTGATGCCCAAGGGCACGACCGAGTTCGGCACCCGCACCGAGACCAAGAACGTCAACTCCTTCCGCAGCGTCGAGCGCGCCGTGCGGTACGAGATGACGCGGCAGGCCGCGGTGCTGGTCGCCGGTGGCAAGGTCACCCAGGAGACCCGGCACTTCCAGGAGTCCGACGGCACGACCTCGCCGGGCCGCACCAAGGAGACCGCCGAGGACTACCGGTACTTCCCGGAGCCCGACCTGGTCCCGATCGCGCCGTCGCGCGAGTGGGTGGAAGAGCTGCGTGGGACGCTGCCGGAGATGCCGGCCGCGCGCCGCAAGCGCATCCAGACCGAGTGGAACCTGTCCGCCGAGGAGCTGCGCGACCTGTTCAACTCGGGCGCGGTCGAGCTGGTCGAGGCGACGGTGGCCGAGGGCGCGAAACCGAACGAGGCCCGCAGCTGGTGGGTCAACTTCCTGGCGCAGGAGGCCAACGCCCGCGAGACCGAGATCACCGCGCTGCCGATCACCCCGGCGCAGGTCGCCCGGGTGGCCGCGCTGGTCGACTCCGGCGAGCTGACCAACAAACTCGCGCGCGAGGTCGTCAAGGGCGTGCTGGCCGGTGAGGGCGAGCCGGACGAGGTCGTGGAGAAGCGGGGCCTGAAGGTCGTGTCCGACGACTCGGCGCTGCTCGCCGCGGTCGACGAGGCGCTGGCCGCGCAGCCGGACATCGCGGACAAGATCCGCGGCGGCAAGGTGCAGGCCGCGGGCGCGATCGTCGGCGCGGTCATGAAGGCGACCAAGGGCCAGGCCGACGCCAAGCGCGTGCGGGAACTCATCATCGAGCGGGTGGGCGCCTGAGGATGCCGTCGAAGGTGTCCGCGGAGCCCGAGCGGTTCTCGCTCGCGCGCGTCAGCTGGCGCGAGTGGACGGGGCTGGGGGCGGGCGTGGTGGCCACGCTCGCCCTGTTCCTGCCCTGGACGAACCTGGCGGCGACGAACCAGGTCGTCGACGAAGCCCTGCGTGAGCTGCCGTCGTCGGACGTCGCGCGGGACGCCTGGACCACCGGTTTCCTGGCGTGGTGCGGGCCGTTGCTGCTGCTGGCGGCCGGGCTGGCCGTGGCGGCGTTCGGCCAGTTCCGGAAGGTGCGGGTCGCCGGGCTGCCGCACCTGTGGCTGATCTTCGCCGTGGTGGCGCTGCTGCTGATGGTCCTCGGCTGGTTCGCGATGGGCTGGCAGTTCGACGAGGACACCCGCGGCCTGCTCGACGAAGGTGGGATCGGGCTGTACGCCGGCATCGGCCGGTACCTGGGGATGCTCGGCGCGCTGGCCTCCGTGGTGGCGGCCGTGCTGGACGTGCGCGCGTTGCGGCGCCGCTGAATCGGAGACGGTCACGGCGTTCGACGCCGACGTGGCGGTGGCCGGGCTCGGCACGATGGGCGCGATGGGCGCGTGGCAGCTCGCCCGCGCCGGGGGACGTCCTCGGTTCTCGCAGTTCGGCATCGGGCACGACCGGTCGGCCGCCGGTGGCGAGTCGCGGGGCTTCCGCACCGCCTACCTGGAGGGCCCCGAGTGTGCGTCCGCGAGTCCCACGTTCCTGCGCGCGAGTTCTGCGTTCCCGTGCGCGAGTTCTGCGTTCCTAGTCCTTGCCGCTGCCGCCGCTCGGGCTGGCTTGCAGTGAGATCAGCACGACCCGGTCGTCGCTGGAGATGGGGTTTCCGCCGTCCTTGTTGACGGTTCCCACGAGTGCGAACTGGCTGTCGATCTGGTCCAGGCCGCCGTACCGGCCGTAGGCCGTGCCGTTCTTGCCGTCCATCAGCGCCTTCGGCTTGCCGCCCACCGAGCCGTCCAGCGTGATGGGCAGTTCCTGCAGGTTGGCGCCCACCGAGGTGGCGACGACGACCGCCGTGCCGCTGTCCGCGCAGCCCGCCAGCGCCGGCTTCTCCGGCCACGTCCACGTCGGCACCGCGAGGGACGCGCCCGGCACGATCGGGTACAGCGCGTCCACGGAGGTGCCCCGATCGGTGATCCACATCCGGGAACCGTCCGTCGCCTTGCACAGGCCGCCGGGGGAGTGCACGCCGCTCGCGTACACCCGTGAACCCGGCGTCGGGTTGCCCTGGGCCGCATTGCCCGCCGTGTCGATGCGCAGCACCTTGCCGGCCAGCGAGTTCGGGTCGGCCGCCGCCGACGGGTTGCCCGCGTCGCCCGTCGCGACCAGCAGGGCGCCCTTGCCGTCGGTCATGATCGCGCCCCGGTTGCCGGTCGCGCCCTTCGGGATGCCCGTCAGCACCGCCTTCGGCTGCTGGCCGCGCGTGAAGCGGACGACGCGGTTGTCGGTGGCGGTGGTGAGGTAGGCGAACACCAGCTGGTCCTCGGCGAACGTCGGGGACAGCGCGAGCCCGGTCAGGCCGCCGTCGCCGGTCGCCTGCACGTCCAGCCGGATGACCTCGGCCGGTGCGTTGCCGCTGGAAACCTGCAGCACGCGGCCCGTCCGGCGCTCGGCCGCCAGCGCGCCCGGCGCGGCGCCGGTGTTCGGCAGCGCCGCGAGCGCGGACACCGTGTCCAGGCAGGTCGCGATCACCGACTGGTCGTAGTCCGTGCAGCCCTGCGGTGGCGGGATCGATGTCTGCGGCGAGCTGGGCCGCGCCTCGTCGTCACCGCCGTCGGCCTCGGGCAGCTCGGGCTGCGGACCGGCCGGGGCGGTCAGCTCCGGGGCCGGTTCGAACGTCTGGTTCGCGGCCCGGTCGTCGAACTGGGCGCAGCCGCTCAGCAGCAGCCCGCAGGCCGCCACCAGCCACCACCGCGCCTTCCCGGTCCCGACACGCACGCCTGCCAGCCTAGGTGCCGGTGGGTGAACGACGGGTAAGTACCGTGGTGATCATGCCCGTCACCGTTCTGGTCCCCGACGAAGACGGCCTGCGTGCGCTGGGTGAGGTGGCCGGGGTGCGGCCCGTCCGCTACAGCTGGCGCGAGCCGCTGCCGCCCGAGGCCGCTGACGCGGAGGTCCTCGTCCCCGGCGCCCACCGGCCCGAGGAACGCGACGCCGTGCTCGGCGCGCTGCCGAACCTGAGGCTGATCCAGCTGCTGTCGGCGGGCGCGGAGAACTGGATCGGCACCGTGCCGGACGGGGTGCTGCTGTCCACATGCCGCGGCGCGCACGGCGGCAGCACGGCCGAATGGGTGGTCGCGGTGCTGCTGTCGATCTACCGCGAGCTGCCCGGGTTCGCCGCCGACCAGGCCGCGCACCGCTGGAACCTGCACGCCACCGACACCCTGCAGGACAAGCGGGTGCTCGTCGTCGGCGCCGGTGACCTGGGGAAACAACTCCAGCGCCGCCTCACGGCGTTCGACGCGCGGGTCACCCTGGTCGGCGTGAGCGGGCTGGCGGGCGAGCACCCGGTGGACGAGCTGCCCGGGCTGCTGGGCGGGCACGACGTCGTCGCGCTGATGGTGCCGCTCACCTCGCGCACCCGCGGGATGGTGGACGCGAAGTTCCTCGCCGCGATGCCCGACGGCGCGATCCTCGTCAACGCCGCCCGCGGCCCGGTGGTCGACACGGACGCGCTGCTCGCCGAGCTCACCGCGGGACGGCTGCGCGCCGCACTGGACGTCACCGATCCCGAGCCGCTGCCCCCGGACCATCCACTGTGGACGGCGCCGAACGTGGTGCTGACCCCGCACGTCGCGGGCTCGGTGAGGGGCAGCAAGCGGCGCTCGTACGCGGTGGTCGCCGCGGAGATAGCCCGCTATGCCGGCGGGGAGCTGCCGCAGAACCTCGTGCACGGGGAGTACTAGACGATGATCCTCCGCCACGTGACGATCGACTGCGCCGAGCCGTACGGGCTGGCCCGGAAGAACCGCGTCCACTTCGACTGGATGCCGGACGAACGGTCCCGTGACGCGGAGGTCGCGCGCCTCCTCGGGCTCGGCGCGCGCGTGCACGAGGACCACCGGACACCCGACGGGCTCGGCTGGGTCACGCTGCTCGATCCCGAAGGAAACGAGTTCTGCATCGAGCGCAGCGCGGGCGAGCGCCAACCCGCCTGACAAACCCCGGGGCGTGTCAGCGCGGAGGCGGTCCGGTGTCAGGCCGGCGGGCGAACGTAGTCGCATCAAGCCGGACCGAACACAGGAGCGCACGATGCAGCACACCGCCACCACCACCCACCGCCCCGAGTTGCAGCAGGCCGTCCAGGCCCTCGTCGACGCCGGGTTCACCGCCGCCGAGCTGTGCGTGCACGACGAGCAGGGCGACTGGACGGGCCGCGCCGGGGTGCGCGAGCTGGGCTCGGCCGACGAGGCGCCGGTCAACGGGAGGGCCTGGGCGGGCAGCGTCATGAAGACCTTCACCGCGACCTTGGTGCTCCAGCTGGTCGCCGAGGGCCGGATCGAGCTGGACGGCCCGGTGGCCGGTCACCTGCCCGGGTTCGGGCTCGACGAGCGGATCACCGTGCGGATGCTGTTGCGGCACACCAGCGGCCTCTACAACTACACCGGTGAGCTCGACGCCGACGGCACGTTCGTGATGGGGCTCCCGTCGCAGGGCAAGGCGTGGGTGGACAACCGCTTCCACGCCTACCAGCCCGAGGAGCTGGTGCGGTTCGCGCTGTCGCGGCCGCCGCGGTTCGAGCCGGGCGAGGGCCAGAGCTACTCCAACACCAACTACACCGTCGCCCTGCTGCTGATCGAGGCGGTCACCGGCAACACCTACGCCGAGGAGGCCCAGCGGCGCATCCTCGGGCCGCTCGGGCTGGCGGACACCGTGGTGTCCGCGACCTCCCCGGACCTCCCCGGCCCGCACGCCCACGGCTACTACCGCTACGAGGACGGCGGCGAGTGGCACCTCGTCGACGTCAGCCGCCAGAACCCCACCATGCTGGCCGGCGCCGGTGACCTGATCTCGACCGCCGAGGACCTGAACACCTTCATCTCCGCGTTGCTCGGCGGCCGGCTCCTGCCCACCCCGCTGCTGACCGAGATGATCACGCCGCACGGCGAGCTCAACCTCGGCCTCGGCCTGTGGGTGCAGGACCTCGGCCCGGCGGGCACGATCGTGCACCACAACGGCGGCGCCCCGGGCGGCTACGGCGCCCTGATGATCAGCACGCCGGACGGCAGCCGGACCCTGACGGCGACGCTGACCACCGGCGAGGCCGACCCGGCAGAGGTGTTCCCCGCGGCGCTGGGCGCGCTCATCATGTCGGTGTTCGGCAGCTGAACACCGGAACCTGTCGCGCTTCCGACACGGATGGCCTACCCTGCGCGGGTGACCAGCCCTCAGGACGAGCCGAAGACCCAGAACCTGTTCACGGAGTCCGGGTACTACGAGGCCACGGACACCGGCGCCACCAGCTTGCTCTCCGACGTCGAGGACCGGCCGTCGCCGCCGGTCAACCGGTACCACGGCGGGATCGACTTCGGCCTGCTCGTGCTGCGGCTCGTGCTCGGGGCGATCGTGGGCGCGCACGGGCTGCAGAAGGTGTTCGGGCTGTTCAACGGCCCCGGCATCGACGGCACGGCGCGGATGCTGGAGTCGATGGGTTACACGGCCCAGCCGACGCTGCTCGCGTGGGTCACCGGGCTGAGCGAGCTGATCGGCGCCGTGCTGATCGTGCTGGGCCTGTTCACGCAGATCGGGGCGGCCGCGCTGCTCGGCGTCACCGCGAACATCGTGTACGTCCAGTGGAGCGGCGGGTTCTTCGAGCCGCGTGGCTTCGAGTTCGAGCTGCTGCTGGCGGCCGTGGCGTTCACCCTGCTGTTCACCGGATCCGGCCGGATCGCCCTGGACGTCAACACCCCGTGGCGCCGCCGCCCGGCGCCGTTCGGGGTGTTCTTCTTCCTGATCGCCGCGGCGGCGACGGTGGTGGTGATCGCGCTGGCCCGCTAGGAAGTGGGCGCTTCGCCGTGTCGGGCGCCGGTTCAAAGATCAAGAGATGTCCTCGCCGGACGGGCAGGCTCCGGGATGACCAAGGGGTGCCTCGTCTCGCCTTGGCGAGGTGGTCGCTGGGTGGTCATCCCGTCGCCTTCCGGTTTGGGTGTATCACCTTGAGCCAGGGCCGCAAGGTGGCGTAGCTCGGCCGCCGGCGGGCGGCCTGGGTTGCGGCCCTGGCTCAAGGTGATCGTTCCGGTGTCAGGCGACGGGATGACCACCCAGCTTCCTGGGTTCAACGAGGAAGGGCCCCGGCCTGGCGGCCGGGGCCCTTCCTCTGTCGGGCTTACTTGTCCGGGTTGCGGACCGCGCCCGTGTCGGCCGAGGTGGCCATCCGGGCGTAGGCGCGCAGTGCCGCGGTCACCGGGCGCTGGCGTTCCACCGGCTGCCACGGGCGCTCCGACGCCTCCATCTTCGCGCGGCGTTCGGCCAGCACCTCGGCGTCCACCAGCAGCTCCAGCTTGCGCTCGTGCACGTCGATCAGGATCTGGTCGCCGTTTTCCACCAGGCCGATCGTCCCGCCGGACGCGGCCTCCGGCGAGATGTGCCCCACCGAGATGCCCGACGAGCCACCGGAGAACCGGCCGTCGGTGATCAGGGCGCACTTCTTGCCCAGCCCGGCGCCCTTCAGGAACGCCGTCGGGTGCAGCATCTCCTGCATGCCCGGCCCGCCGGCCGGGCCCTCGTAGCGCACCACCAGCACCTCACCCGGCTGGATCTGCTTGCCCAGGATGACCGAAACGGCCTCCTCCTGGCTCTCGACCACCCGCGCCGGGCCCTGGAACCGCCACAGCTCCTCGTCGATACCGGCGGACTTGATCACCGCGCCGTTCTCGGCCAGGTTGCCGCGCAGCACCGCGAGCCCGCCGTCCTTGGTGTAGGCGTGCTCGATGTCGCGGATGCAGCCGTTCGCCGCGTCCGTGTCCAGCTCGGTCCACCGGTTGGACGTGGAGAACGCCTCCGTGGTGCGGACCCCGCCGGGCGCGGCGTGGAACAGCTCGATCGCTTCCTCCGACGGCGACCCGCCGCGGATGTCCCACGTGGACAGCCACTGCTCCAGGGAAGGGGAGTGCACAGCAGTGACATCCCGGTTGAGCAGCCCGGCCCGGTTCAGCTCGCCCAGGATCGCCGGGATGCCACCGGCCCGGTGCACGTCCTCCATGTGGTAGTCGGAGTTCGGCGCGACCTTCGACAGGCACGGCACGCGGCGGCCGATCTCGTCGATGTCGGAGATCGTGAAGTCGACCTCGCCCTCCTGCGCCGCGGCCAGGATGTGCAGCACCGTGTTGGTCGAGCCGCCCATCGCCATGTCCAGCGCCATCGCGTTCTCGAACGCCTTGCGGTTGGCGATCGAGCGCGGCAGCACGCTGTCGTCGTCCTCGCCGTACCAGCGCTTGCACAGCTCCATCACGGTGCGGCCGGCGTCCTCGAACAGCTTGCGGCGCGCGGCGTGCGTGGCCAGCGTCGAGCCGTTGCCCGGCAGCGACAGGCCCAGCGCCTCGGTCAGGCAGTTCATCGAGTTCGCGGTGAACATGCCCGAGCACGACCCGCACGTCGGGCACGCGGACCGCTCCACAATGGACAGGCCCTCCTCGTCGACAGCGGGGTTGGCCGAGGCGGAGATGCTGGTGATCAGGTCGGTCGGCGCGTGCGCGACACCGTCGACCACGACCGCCTTGCCGGCCTCCATCGGCCCGCCGGAGACGAACACCACCGGGATGTTCAGCCGCATCGCGGCGTTGAGCATGCCCGGCGTGATCTTGTCGCAGTTGGAGATGCAGACCAGCGCGTCGGCCTGGTGCGCGTTGACCATGTACTCGACGGAGTCGGCGATGATCTCGCGCGAGGGCAGCGAGTAGAGCATGCCGCTGTGCCCCATCGCGATGCCGTCGTCCACCGCGATCGTGTGGAACTCGCGCGCCACGCCACCGGCCTCGCGGATCGCCCCGGCCACGATGTCACCGAGGTCCTTGAGGTGTACGTGCCCGGGCACGAACTGGGTGTAGGAGTTGGCGATCGCGACGATCGGCTTGCCGAAGTCGCCGTCGGTCAGCCCGGTGGCCCGCCAGAGGGACCGGGCGCCCGCGGCGTTGCGGCCATGGGTGGTTGTTCGGGAACGCAGAGCAGGCATGTCCGCCAGATTACGCCCGGCCGCGCAGGTTTCGATCAACCGGC
The DNA here is from genome assembly GCF_003385175.1 of Amycolatopsis ruanii. NCBI lineage: Bacteria > Bacillati > Actinomycetota > Actinomycetes > Pseudonocardiales > Pseudonocardiaceae > Amycolatopsis > Amycolatopsis ruanii. The sequence goes on along the minus strand of NZ_PQHY01000047.1, from coordinate 32,189 downwards.
GGCGCATCCCACACCGAATTCGGCGCATCCCGCACCGGCCGGGGTGAAACCGCAGTTCAGCGCGGGTGTCCACGGAGTGAGAAGCGGCGTAACCGGGCGCAACGGCATCGGATACCCGGCCGAAATACGCGATTCCTAGCTTTCCGGCACCCGAGCGAAAGGATCGGATATGGGCCTCGCCGAAGTTCGCCCCCGCCACGGAACCGGCGGTAACACGCCGGTGATGCCGTGGAGACCGCCCGGCAAAGCGCGCTGCCTAGCGTCGCCGGGAATGAGCACCCAGTACCGGCGCGGCGAAGCGCGGGCCCACGACGTGCGCCGCCTGCGGGACATGATCCGCGCGGCCGTCCAGGGCGGCCGCTACCCCGGCGGGCAGCTGCCCGCCGAGGCCGCGCTGATGGCCGCCCACGGCGCCTCCCGCGCCACCGTCCGCGAGGCGCTGTCCCTGCTTCGCGCCGAGGGGCTCATCGAACGCACCCAGGGCATCGGCACGCACGCGGTCGTCCGGCCGGCCGACGAGAAGCTGGTCGAGGTCCACGGCGTCATCCGGCCGGACCAGCACAGCCTGCTCAACCGCCGGACCCGGCCCCGGCTGCTCGACCGCTCCGAGATCGCCGCGCCCGCGCTGGTCGCCGACCGGCTCGGCGTGCCGGCCGGAACCCCGTGCCTGCGCCTGGAGTACGTCGCGCTGCACCAGGAGGAGCCGATCTGGCTCGCCACCAACTACGCGCTCTTCCCCGAGGCCGCGCGGCTGCGGGACACCCCGTTCGTCACCGACTGGTACGCCCTCCTGGCCGACGCCGGAGTCGAGTTCGGACAGTCGGAGTTCACAATCGGCGCCGAGCCCGCCGACCCGTTCGTCGCCGCGGCGCTGGGCATCGCGCCCGGCGCGCCCGTCCTGGTCACCGAGCAGACCATCGCCGACCCCGCCGGGCGCCCGTTCGACCTGGCCTTCATCCACATCCGCGCCGACCGGTTCCGGTTCGTCTCGCGCGGCACCCGGCTCCACGGGAGGGAAGCATGATCCAGACCGTCACCGACGCGGCCGCCGCGCTGCGCGCGGGCACCACCACCTCCGTCGCGCTCACCGAAGCCGCGATCGCCGCCGCCGACCGGCACGACGCCGAGATCGGCACCTACCTGCACCGCCTCGACGACTACGCGCTGGAGCGGGCCGCGGCGGCCGACGCCGAGCTGGCGCGCGGCGCCGGCCGCGGCCCGCTGCACGGGATCCCGTTCGGCGTCAAGGACATCATCGCGATGGCCGAGGGCCCGACCACCGCGCAGAGCCTGGTCCTCGACCCGGCGTGGGGCGCGGGCCGGGACGCGCCCGTCGTCGCGCGCCTCAAGGCCGCCGGCGCGGTGATCACGGGCAAGACCTCGACGATGGAGTTCGCCTGCGGCATGCCGGACGACACCAAGCCGTTCCCGGTGCCGCGCAACCCGTGGAACCCGGACACCTGGCCGGGCGGGTCCAGCTCCGGCACCGGCAGCGGGATCGCGGCCGGGATGTTCCTGGCCGGGCTGGGCACCGACACCGCGGGCAGCATCCGCATCCCGGCGGCCTTCTGCGGGGTCACCGGCCTGATGCCGACGTTCGGCCGGGTGCCCAAGTCCGGGTGCGTGCCGCTGGGCTACAGCCTCGACCACATCGGACCGCTCGCCCGCTCGGCCCGGGACTGCGCGGCCGTGCTGGAGGTGCTCGCCGGGCTCGACACCAGCGACCCGGACTGCGTCGACGCGCCGTTCACCGCGCCCGACTTCGACGGCGACCTGACCGGGCTGCGGATCGGCGTGGTGCGCGAAGGGCATTTCCCGGACCACGCCGACCCGGCGCTGGCGCCGGCGTTCGACGCGGCGGTCGCGGTGCTCGCCGAGCAGGGCGCGACGGTCGTCGAGGTCACGCTGCCGTACTGGAGCGAGATGATCACCGCCGACCTGGTGACGATGGGCTGCGAAGCACTGGCCTACCACCGCAACGACCTGGGCGGCCGCTGGGACGACTACTACCCGGCCACCCGCGCGATGCTGGTGACCGGCGCGATGGCCTCCGGCGCGGACTACGTGCAGGCCCAGCGGGTGCGCCGGGTCGCGCAGGACGCACTGGCCCGGCTGTTCGAGACGGTCGACGTGATCGCCGCACCCACCGCCGCGGTCGGCGCGCCGGCCTTCGCGAGCCTCACCACGCCGGGCGGGGGAGTGGACGTCGGCGAGCTGTTCTCGCTGATCTTCACGCCCTACTGGGACAGCGTCGGCAACCCGGCGCTGGCCGTGCCGATGGGGTTCACCGCCGACGGGATGCCGTTGTCGCTGCAACTGGCCGGCCCCGCGTTCGGCGAGGCGGCGATCCTGCGTGCCGGCGACGCGTTCCAGCAGAGCACCGACTGGCACCTGCGCGTGCCGCGGCCGGCCGGCGTGGCCGCGGCCTGAGAGGGGAGACCATGGACGACCTGACGATGGTGCGCGGCCTGCTCGCCGCCGCCGGCCTCACCGCGACCGAGGCGGAACTCGCCGCCTACGTCCCGGCCTACACCGGGCAGCGCGCGTCGCTCGACGCCCTCTACGACGTGCCCGAAGCCCGCTACGCCGATCCCGCGTTGCGCTTCCGCGCCGGCGCCCGGACCGAGGACTGGGCCCGCTAGTCCGCCGCCTCGTCCGGAGTTTCCTCGCGGTCGTCGGTCAGGCCGCTCGGGTCCTTCATGCGGCCCTCGCTGACCAGGGAGATCACCGGCAGGTGCCGGGTGCGCACCGACGGCAGCGCGACCTCGCCGGCGGCGGTCAGCACGGCCCGCACCTTCGCCTTGTCATTGATCGCCAGGCCCTTGAGCGCCGACCACGGCATCTCTCGGTGGCCGAACACCGTCCGCACGCTCAGGCCGCGGGCCGAGGCGACGGTGCGGGTGCGCAGCACGTACACGAACAACGCGATCGGGATGACGTACATCAGCCACAGCCCCGGCACGTCGGCGAAGGCGGCGGGGATCATGCAGACCGCCAGGAACACGACGGCGAGCAGGGTGATCAGCGGGACCCGGAAGATCGCCTTCCGGCCCTCGTGCTCGGTTTCGGCCACGACACCATGGTGCCTTCCGCGGACTGGGACGCCTCCGCCGGGTGTTGCCCAGTATCCGGGATCACGATCCCGCAGAGTTGACACCATCTGTAGCGAACCGTTAACGTCAGCGCCGTGACACCGCAGATTGGCCTCGTACTTTTCCCGCGCGTCGACGCGTAGGGACCGATCGAGCCCGCCTGCGTCGACGCGCGACCCTCGTGCGACCTACCAAGGTCGGCGGGGGTTTTTTGTTGCCCACGCCGTGCCAGATTGCCAAACCCGACCACCTGACGAGAAGCCCGACGAGACCCACGAGGCAGAACTGATGACAAGCGCCACGTCGCGATCGGAAACGAAACCCGGAGCAACTCCGGCCGCCGCGTCGCCCGCCCAGCTCGGCAACCGCCCCAAGCCAGCCCCGCCCGCCGGCACGCCGGTCCGGGTGACCGGCGCGCAGTCGCTGGTGCGGTCGCTCGAGGCGATGGGCGTGGAGGTGGTCTTCGGCATTCCGGGTGGCACGATCCTGCCGGCGTACGACCCGCTTCTGGACTCGACGAAGGTGCGGCACGTCCTCGTCCGCCACGAGCAGGGCGCGGGGCACGCGGCCACCGGGTACGCGCAGGCGACCGGCAAGGTCGGGGTCTGCATGGCGACCTCCGGCCCCGGCGCCACCAACCTGGTCACCCCGCTGGCCGACGCGAACATGGACTCCGTCCCGGTCGTCGCGATCACCGGCCAGCAGACCCGGGCGCTGATCGGCACCGACGCCTTCCAGGAAGCCGACATCTGCGGCATCACGATGCCGGTCACCAAGCACAACTTCCTGGTCACCGACCCGATCGACATCCCGAGGGTGATCGCGGAGGCGTTCCACCTGGCCTCCACCGGCCGTCCCGGCCCGGTCCTGGTCGACATCCCCAAGGACGTCCTGCAGGAGACCACATCGTTCTCCTGGCCGCCGGAGATGCACCTGCCCGGCTACCGGCCGACGCTGCGCCCGCACGGCAAGCAGGTCCGCGAGGCCGCGCGGCTCATCGCGCAGGCCCGCCGCCCGGTCCTCTACGTCGGCGGTGGCGTGATCAAGGCGCAGGCCCACGAGCAGCTCAGGCAGCTGGCCGAGCTGACCGGCATCCCCGTGGTGACCACGCTGATGGCGCGCGGCGCGTTCCCCGACTCGCACCAGCAGCACCTGGGCATGCCCGGCATGCACGGCTCGGTCGCCGCCGCCGCCGCGATGCAGCGCGCCGACCTGCTGGTGGCGCTGGGCGCCCGCTTCGACGACCGGGTGACCGGTCAGCTGTCGTCGTTTGCGCCGGAGGCCAAGGTCGTCCACGCCGACATCGACCCGGCCGAGATCTCCAAGAACCGCAAGGCCGACGTGCCGATCGTGGGGGACTGCGCGGAGATCATCACCGAGCTGATCGAGGCGGTGAAGGCCGAGACCGACCGCATCGGCGAGCCGGACCTGGCCCCGTGGTGGACCCAGATCGACGCGTGGCGCCAGACCTTCCCGGCCGGTTACGAGTGGCCCTCCGACGGCACCCTGTCGCCGCAGTACGTCATCGAGCGCATCGGTCAGATCGTCGGCCCGGACGCCGTCTACGCCGCGGGCGTGGGCCAGCACCAGATGTGGGCCGCGCAGTTCATCAAGTACGAGCACCCGCGCACCTGGCTCAACTCCGGCGGCCTCGGCACCATGGGCTACGCGGTGCCCGCCGCGATGGGCGCCAAGTTCGGGGTGCCGGACAAGCAGGTGTGGGCCATCGACGGCGACGGCTGCTTCCAGATGACCAACCAGGAGCTGGCCACCTGCGCCATCGAGGGCGCGCCGATCAAGGTCGCCGTCATCAACAACGGCAACCTGGGCATGGTCCGCCAGTGGCAGAACCTCTTCTACGCCGAGCGGTACTCCAACACCGACCTCGGCACGCACAAGCACCGCATCCCGGACTTCACGCTGCTGGCCGAGGCGCTGGGCTGCGCCGGCCTGCGGTGCGAGACCAAGGACGAGGTCGACGACGTCATCCGCCGCGCGATGGAGATCAACGACCGGCCCGTGGTGATCGACTTCGTGGTCGGCAAGGACGCCCAGGTGTGGCCCATGGTGGCGGCTGGCACCGGCAACGACGAGATCATGGCCGCGCGCGGCATCCGCCCGCTGTTCGAAGACGACGAGGTTTCGCAGTGACCACGCATACGCTGTCCGTGTTGGTGGAGAATGTCCCCGGGGTGCTCGCCAGAGTCGCCGGGTTGTTCTCCCGCCGCGGTTTCAACATCGAGTCCCTCGCCGTCGGGCCCACGGAAAACCCCGAGGTGTCCCGGATGACGATCGTGGTCGCCGTTGAGGAGCTACCGCTCGAACAGGTGACCAAGCAGCTCAACAAGCTGGTCAACGTCATCAAGATCGTGGAGCTCGAGCCCGCCGTCTCCGTGCAGCGTGAACTGCTGCTCGTCAAGGTGCGGGCCGACGCCACCGTGCGCAGCCAGGTCCTCGAGACCGTCCAGCTGTTCCGTGCGAAGGTGGTCGACGTGTCGCCCGAGGCGCTCACCATCGAGGCCACCGGCACCGGTGACAAGCTCAGTGCCCTCCTGCGCATGCTGGAGCCGTATGGCGTGCGTGAGATCGTGCAGTCCGGCATGGTCGCGGTCGGCCGGGGTCCCCGGTCGATCACCGCCTCCGCGCCTCGCTAAATTTTAGAACCGAAAGGAATTCATCCCCCTCATGTCTGTCGAAATCTTCTACGACGACGACGCCGATCTCAGCATCATCCAGGGTCGCAAGGTCGCGGTGATCGGCTACGGCAGCCAGGGCCACGCGCACGCGCTGAGCCTGCGCGACTCCGGGGTCGATGTGCGCATCGGTCTTCCGGAGGGGTCGAAGTCGCGCGCGAAGGCCGAGGAGGAGGGCCTGCGGGTGCTCACCCCGGCGGAGGCGTCCGCCGAGGCCGACCTGATCATGATCCTCGCGCCGGACACCAAGCAGCGCTTCATCTACAGCGAGGACATCGAGCCGAACCTCAAGGACGGCGACGCCCTCTTCTTCGGCCACGGCTTCAACATCCGCTACGAGCTGATCAAGCCGCCGGCCAATGTGGACGTGGCGATGGTCGCGCCGAAGGGCCCGGGCCACCTGGTCCGCCGCCAGTTCGTCGACGGCAAGGGCGTGCCCGCCCTGATCGCGGTCGAGCAGGACGCCTCCGGCAACGCGCAGGCGCTGGCGCTGTCCTACGCCGCCGCCATCGGTGGCGCCCGCGCCGGCGTCATCAAGACCACCTTCAAGGAGGAGACCGAGACCGACCTGTTCGGTGAGCAGGCCGTCCTCTGCGGTGGTGCCTCCGCGCTGGTGCAGACCGGGTTCGAGGTGCTGACCGAGGCCGGTTACGCGCCCGAGATCGCCTACTTCGAGGTGCTGCACGAGCTCAAGCTCATCGTCGACCTCATGTACGAGGGTGGCATCGCCCGGATGCGTTACTCGATCTCCGACACCGCCGAGTACGGCGACCTCACCCGCGGCCCGCGTGTCATCACGCCCGCGGTGAAGGAGGAGATGAAGAAGATCCTGGGCGAGATCCAGGACGGCACCTTCGCCCGCGAGTGGGTCGGCGAGGACGAGACCGGCCGCGCCACCTTCCGCAAGCTGCAGGAGGCCGGCGAGCAGCACCCGATCGAGGAGACCGGGAAGAAGCTGCGCGGCCTCATGTCGTGGGTGGACCGGCCGATCACCGAGACCGCCTGAGTTCTCCGCGGGAGGGACCGCTCCGGGGTGCGCCCCCGGAGCGGTCCCTTTTTCCATCCGGAGTTACCGTGATCGCGTGGACGACAAGGTGCGGGTTCGCGAGGAACTGGATCTCACCGGCGCCCGGTGGCAGGCGACCGGCGGTGAGCTGGAGTTCGCGCACGTCGAGCACACCGACGGCCTCGTCTACACGGCGCTGCGCAAGGCGACGGACCCGGACGGCACGGTGCTGGTCTTCACACCGTCCGAATGGGACGCTTTCGTGGCCGGCGCCCGCGACGACGAGCTCCTCGACCTGGCGGGCCTGACCGCCGACTGACCGGCCGCCGTCAGAGCACGAGTTCGGCCAGTCGCCGCCAGCCGTCCAGGGGCAGGCCGGGTTCGCCGGTGATCACCTGCACGCACACGTGGTCCGCGCCCGCGTCGAGATGGGCCTTGACCCGGCCGGCGATCGCCTCCTCGCCGACGGCGATGACCGACTCGACCAGCCGGTCGCTGCCCGCGAGGTCGTCGTCGGTGAAGCCGAGGCGCTTGAGGTTGACCCGGTGGTGCTCGGTCCGTTCGAGGTAAAAGCCCACTTCCGCGCGGGCGATGTCCAGGCCGCGCGCCCGGTCCAGCACCACGCCCTGCTCCACCGCGAGGTAGGCGTCCGGCCCCATGATCTCCCGTGCCAGCGCGGTGTGCTCGGGTGGCACGAAGTACGGGTGGGCGCCGTCGGTGCGTTCGGCGGCCAGCCGTAGCATGCGCGGTCCCAGGGCGGCGAGCAGCTTGCGCGGCGGTGGCACGGGCTCGGGGCTGGTGAACTCCGCGGCGTCCATTTCGTCCAGGTACGCCCGGATGCTCTCGACGGGACGCGCGCCGCGCGCGTGCCCGCCCAGGCCCAGGGTGAACCGGCCGGGATGGGCCTCGGCCAGGGTGCGCGCCCCGCCCGCGACACCGGCCGGGCTGCGCCGGTCGAAGCGGGCGACGCCGGTGGCGACCGTGATGCGGGACGTCGCACCCAGCAGCAGTGCCGCCTGGGTGAGCGCCTCGCGGCCCGGGTACTCGCCGAACCACAGGCTGTCGAACCCGAGTTCCTCGATCTCGGCGGCGTGCTCGCGCACCTGGCCGATCGGCGCGGCGTCGAAGGAGAAGGTCCAGATGCCGACGCTCACGCGGCCACCCCCAGCAGCGCCGGCGCGAGCCGCCTCAGCTGGTCCACCTCGCCGGGCAGGTCCGTCCCGGTGGGGCGATCAGCACCTGATCGGCGCCCGCGTCCAGCTGTTCCCGCACCCGCCGCGCGATCGCCTCCTCGTCGCCCCAGGCGACGGCCGCGTCCAGCAGCCGGTCGGACACCTCGTCGTAGCCGGAGTCCCGCCACCCACGGGCATAGGCCTCGACCTGCAGGATCTGGCTCACCGTCGCCCGCGCCTTCGCGCGCGCCACCGCGGGATCGGTCTCCAGCAGCACCGACTGGTGCGGGATCAGCAGCTTGCCCGGCCCGAGGATCTCCCGCGCGAACGCCGTGTGCTGGACGGGCATCGCGAACGGGTGCGCGCCGTCGGCGGCGTCCCGGGCCAGCTCCAGCATCCGCGGCCCGATCGCCGCCAGTACCCGGGGGAACGGTTCGGCCGGCGGGTTCGCCGCCGCCTCTTCGTCCATCCGCGACAGGTAGTCCCGCATCCCGCGCAGCGGTTTCGCGAACGACTGCCCGAGGTTCGCGGCCTGGAAGGGGTGCCCGATCCCCAGGCCGAGCACGAACCGCCCGGGATGGGCCTCGGCCACGGTGCGCGCCGCGGCCTGCGCGGTCACCGCGGGCCGCGACCACACGTTCGCGATCCCCGTACCCACGGTGATCCGCCCGGTCGCGCCGAGGAAGACCGCGGACCGCGCGAACGCGTCCCGCCCGCCGACGGTCTCGCCCATCCACACCGAGGCGTAGCCGAGCGCGTCGAGCCGCGCCAGCTGCTCCCGTTCCACCTCGGCGGTCGCCGGGCGACCGCCGTAGAGCCAAACACCGACTGAAGTCATCGGAATTCTTTCGGAGGGGCCCTCCGGTTCACTCTACGGAGGCAGCCGCCGGTTTGTCACGCCTAAAGTGGATCGTGATGAACAGCACCCGTCCCCTCCGCGCCGACGCCCGCCGCAACTACGAGCGGCTGCTGGCGGAGGCGCACACGGCGTTCGCCGAGTCCGGCGTGGACGCCTCGCTGGAGGAGATCGCGCGCCGGGCCGGGGTCGGGATCGGCACGCTCTACCGGCACTTCCCGACCCGGGAGGCGCTGCTGGTCGCCCTGCTCGGCGAGCGGTTCGACGCGCAGGCCCGCACCGCCGAAGAACTCCTCGAAGACCGGGACCCGCTCGCCGCCCTGCGCACCTTCGCGCGGAGCCTGCTCGACGCCGCCACCACGTTCCGCGGCCTCGCCGACGCGACCGCCGACGCGCTCGACGACGAGACCTCCGACCTGCACGCCGCCTGTGCCGGGATGCGCGCGGCCGTCGCCCGGGTGGTCGCCCGCGCGCAGGAATCCGGTCAGCTGCGCGCGGACCTGAAGCCCGACGAGGTGTTGCTGATGGTGCACGCGGCGGGCTGGGCCGGTGAGCACGCCGGTGACCCGGACCGGCTTCTCGATCTCGTCTTCACCGGCTTGCGCTCCCGTTGAGAACCCCGGTGAGCAGCGCGACTAGACTCGCGGGCGTCGTTTGAGCCCAGCCGCGTCCACGGGAGCCCCATCGTGACCAACCCCAGCAAGCCGGTCGTCCTCATCGCCGAAAAGCTCGCTCCGTCCACGCTGGCCGTGTTCGGCGACGAGGTGGAGGTCCGGCACGTGGACGGCACCGACCGCCCCGCGCTGCTGGAGGCCGTGAAGGCCGCCGACGCGCTGCTGGTCCGCTCCGCGACCAAGGTGGACGCCGAGGTGCTGGCCGCGAGCACGCGCCTGAAGGCCGTCGCCCGGGCCGGGGTCGGCCTGGACAACGTCGAGGTCCCGGCCGCCACCGAGCGCGGTGTGCTCGTGGTCAACGCGCCGACCTCGAACATCGTCTCGGCCGCCGAGCCCGCCGTGGCGCTGCTGCTCGCCGTGGCCCGCCGCATCCCGGCCGCCGACCAGAGCCTGCAGGGCGGCGCGTGGAAGCGCAGCTCGTTCAGCGGGGTCGAGCTGAACGGCAAGACCGTCGGCGTGGTCGGCTTCGGCAAGATCGGCCAGCTGTTCGCCGCGCGCCTGGCCGCGTTCGACACCAAGATCGTCGCCTACGACCCCTACGTCTCGGCCGCCCGCGCCGCCCAGCTCGGCGTCGAGCTGGTGAGCCTGGACGAGCTGCTCCAGCGCGCCGACGCGATCTCGATCCACCTCCCCAAGACCCCGGAGACCAAGGGCCTCATCGACGCCGAGGCGCTGAAGAAGACCAAGCCCGGCGTGATCATCGTCAACGCCGCGCGCGGTGGCCTGGTCGACGAGGAGGCGCTGGCCGAGGCCATCCGCAACGGCCACGTGGGCGGCGCCGGCATCGACGTGTTCGTCACCGAGCCGACCACCGAGAGCCCGCTGTTCGGCCTGCCCAACGTCGTGGTCACCCCGCACCTGGGCGCCTCGACCGCCGAGGCGCAGGACCGCGCGGGCACCGACGTCGCCCGGTCGGTGCTGCTCGCGCTGCGTGGCGACTTCGTGCCGGACGCGGTCAACGTCGCCAGCGGCGGTGTGGTGGGCGAGGAGGTCCGCCCGTACCTGCCGCTGACCCAGAAGCTGGGCACCGTGCTGGCCGCGCTGAGCCAGAAGGCGCCGTCGGCGGTGACCGTCGAGGTGCGCGGCGAGCTGTCGTCGGAGGACGTCAGCGTGCTGTCGCTGGCCGCGCTGCGGGGCGTGTTCTCCGGCGTGGTCGAGGACCAGGTCACGTTCGTCAACGCGCCGCGCCTGGCCGAGGAGTTCGGCGTGCGCACCGAGATCGTCACCGAGCCGGAGAGCCCGAACTGGCGCAGCCTGGTCACCGTGCGCGCGGTGCACGACGACGGCAGCGTGCTGTCGGTGTCGGGTTCGGTCACCGGCAACAACCAGGTGGAGAAGCTGGTCGAGGTCAACGGCCGCCACTTCGACCTGCGCGCCGAGGGCCACATGCTGCTCCTGGAGTACCCGGACCGCCCGGGCATCATGGGCCGCGTCGGCACCCTGCTGGGTGAGGCTTCGGTCAACATCGAGGCGGCGCAGATCAGCCAGACCACCGACGGGTCGGACGCGGTGATGATCCTGCGCGTCGACCGCGAGGTCGACTCCCACCTGTTGGAGCCGATCGCGGCGACCGTCGGCGCCCGCACGATCCGCGCCATCACGTTCGCGTAACGCGGAGTACCTCCCAAAGTCGGATTACTCCGATCCGCTCTAGGCGTTCCGCCGGGGCACGGGCTAAGTTCGCACCCTCGCCTTGATCCGGAGTGAGGGTGCGAACAAGCATGAGAAACAGGACCCGGCGGTCGCTCGCCGCCGTCTTCGCCGCCGCGCTCGCCGCGACCGGTTTCGCGTCGGGCAGCGCGGCGGCCCAGGACGAACCGCTCGCCGCGGGCAAGCCCGCGGCCAAGGTCGCCGACGACGGCCTGCGCGGCAAGCTGTCCCCGCGCCTGGCGTCGGCCTCGGGCCGGACGACCGCGTTCATCGAGCTGACCCACCAGCCCGCGGTGGACGCCTTCAACGCCGAGCTCGGCGCCGGCAAGGACCGCGCCAAGCAGGCGGCGAACAACGCCAAGGCCGGGGTCGCCGGGGTGGTGAACTCCGTGCTCGGCCAGCTGCGTTCGCTGGACGCCGGCACCGAGGTCCTGTACTCGACCGCGAACGCGGTGCCCGGTGTGGTGGTGACCGCCGACGCCGCGAAGATCCGCGAACTGGCCGCCCGGCCCGACGTCGCGTCGATCCGCACGGTCGTGCCGAAGACGCGCAGCAACAACAGCGCCGCCCAGCTGACCAACACGCTCACCGCGTGGCAGCAGACCGGCCGCCTCGGCGACGGCATCAAGGTCGGTGTCATCGACGACGGCATCGACTACACCCACGCCGACTTCGGCGGCCCCGGCACGAAGGCGGCCTACGACTCGGTCGACCGGGCCGCGCCGACGCCGCTGTTCCCCAACGCCAAGGTGGTCGGCGGCACCGACCTCGTCGGCGACGACTACGACGCCGGCACCGAGGGCGCGGACACCCCCAAGCCGGACCCGAACCCGATCGCGTGCGGTGAGCACGGCACGCACGTCGCCGGCACCGTCGCCGGGTACGGCGTCAACGCCGACGGCAGCACCTTCACCGGCGACTACTCGAAGCTGACCGCCGACTCGCTGAACGCGATGAAGATCGGCCCGGGCATGGCGCCCAAGGCCTCGCTGTACGCGATCAAGGTGTTCGGCTGCGAAGGCTCCACCGACGTCACTTCGCAGGCTCTGGACTGGGCGCTGGACCCGAACGGCGACGGTGACTTCGACGACCGCCTCGACATCGTCAACCTGTCGCTGGGCAGCGACTTCGGCGCGCCGGACGACCCGGACTCGCTGTTCGTGCGCAAGCTCGCCGCGAACGACGTCCTGTCGGTCATCGCCCAGGGCAACGGCGGTGACCTCTACGACGTCGGCGGTTCGCCGGGCAACACGCCGGAGGCGCTGACCGTGGCGTCCAGCCGGGACGTCTCGGTCCTGCGGGACGCGGCGGACGAGGCCGGCCCGGCCGGGATCGCCGGCCCGAAGGGCGGCCAGTACAGCCAGAACTACACCGGCTACGACACCCTCGACCGGACCGCCGCGGTGGCGAAGCTGTCGTCGGCCAACGCCGACGGCTGCGCGCCCTACTCCGACGCCGACAAGGCCGCCGTCGCGGGCAGGTTCGCGTGGCTGGAGTGGGACGACAACGACGCCACCCGCGCCTGCGGTTCGGCCGTGCGCGCCAACAACGCGCAGGCCGCCGGCGCCGCCGGGGTCCTGCTGTCCTCGGGCCTGGAGCACTTCGCCGCCGGCATCGCGGGCAACTCGGCCATCCCGATGTTCCAGTTCACCGCCTCGGCGACCAGCCAGATCCGCCCGGCGCTGGACGCGGGCACGCTGACCGTCCGCCTCTACGGCGCCGGCCGCGCGAGCCTGCAGACCTACGACCCGGCGATCGTGGACACCCCGAGCTCGTTCACCTCGCGCGGCGTGCGCGGCCCGGCCGTCAAGCCGGACGTGTCCGCGCCCGGTGACACGATCTCGTCGGCCCTGCGCGGCAGCGGCAACAACCGCACGGTCCTGTCCGGCACGTCGATGGCCACGCCGCGGACCGCGGGCGTCACCGCGCTGCTGCGGCAGGCGCACCCCGACTGGTCCGTCGAGGAGATCAAGGCCCTGGTGATGAACACCGCCGGGCACGACATCGTCGCCGACGGCAAGACCTACGCGCCGCAGCGCGTCGGCGCCGGCCGGGTGGACACCCAGGCCGCGCTGAACGACCAGGTGCTGGCCTACTCGCGGGACGACCGGGGCGCGGTCAGCGTCACCTTCGGCACCGTCGAGGTGGACCGGCCGACCACGCTCACCAAGACCATCCAGGTGGTCAACAAGGGCACCAGCTGGGCCCGCTACAACGTGGCCTACGAGGGCATCACCAACCTGCCCGGCGTGCAGTACCAGCTGTCGGACCGCTCGGTGACGGTGCCGCCGCGGGGCACCGCCTCGGTGCGCGTCACCCTGCGGATCACCGATCCCACGGCGCTGCGCAAGGTCATCGACCCGACGGTCGCGACCGAGCAGGCCGGGATGGCCCGTCAGTTCGTCGCCGACGCCTCCGGCCGGGTCGTGCTCAGCCCGCCGCCCGGCGGCAACACCCCGTCGCTGCGCGTGCCGGTCTACGCGGCGCCGAAGCCGGTGTCGTCGATCGACACCCCGCGGTCGCTGAACTTCACCGGCGACACCGCGCGGTTCACGCTCACCGGCCGCGGCGTCGACCAGGGCACCGGCAGCCAGCGCTACGAGTCGCTGATCAGCGTCCTGGAGCTGCAGGGTTCCTCGCCGCGGCTGCCCGAATGCCGGGGCAGGCTGACCGACGGCTGCACCATCAACGAGACCGCCAAGGGCGGTGACCTGCAGTACGTCGGCGCCGCGTCGACCATCGCCCAGTCGCGGCGGGAGGGCCACGCCGACCAGGCGCTGCTCGCCTTCGGGATCTCGACCTGGGGCAACTGGGCGAACCTGGGCAGCAACACGATCCCGTTCGTCGACATCGACACCACCGGCGACGGGGTGCCGGACTTCGAGTCCTACGTCACCAAGGCGAGCGGCACCGACGTCTGGCTGGTCAACACCGTCGACCTGAACGCCGCGGGCTTCCCGAGCGTGGACATCCAGGCGGTCAACGGACAGCTCGGGGACGTGGACACCAACGTGTTCGACACCAACGTCGTGCTGCTGCCGGTCAGCATCGCGGCGCTGGGCATCGATCCGGACGCGGCCTCGCACAAGATCAGCTACACCGTCGGCACCACCGGGTACTACGTGGCGCCCAGCAGTGCGAACGGGCTCATCGACGCCATCAGCACGCCGATGACGTTCGACGCGCTCGCGCCGGGCTACTCGGTCTCCGGCGCCGTCGGCGCCGCGCTGAGCTACTCGGCGAAGCCGGGCACCGTGCTGGAGGTCACCCGCAACCCGGCGTCGACCGACACGGTGCTCGGGCTGCTCGCGCTCAAGCACCACAACGGCAACGGCAACCGGGTGAGCGTGATCCGGGTGAACGGGGGGTCGTTGGGCTGACGACCGGGGCGAATCCACCGTCCGGGTGTCTCACTTGTCGGGAGATTCCGTCATAAGGGTGGTGCCGCTTCGGCTCGTTGGCGACAGCCGGTAACCTGCCGTCGCTGGAGTATGTGGGCAAACGGGTGCGAACGAGCCCCGTGGCCCTGATCGACGGAGGTGTCTGATGCGGCTGGCGGTGATCCCAGGTGATGGGATCGGACCCGAAGTGATCACCGAGGCCCTGAAGGTACTCGGCGAGGTCGCTCCGACAGTGGAGTACACGAACTACGACCTCGGCGCGGCCCGCTGGCACGCCACCGGCGAACTGCTCCCCGAGTCGGTTCTGGGCGAGCTCCGGCAGCACGACGCGATCCTGCTGGGCGCGGTCGGCGACCCGACCGTGCCCAGCGGGATCCTGGAGCGCGGCCTGCTGCTGCGCCTGCGGTTCGAGCTGGACCACCACGTGAACCTGCGCCCGGCCAAGCTGTACCCGGGTGTGCGCGGCCCGCTGGGCGACCCGAACGCCGAGATCGACATGGTGGTCGTGCGGGAGGGCACCGAGGGCCCGTACGCGGGCAACGGCGGCCTGCTGCGCAAGGACACCGAGCACGAGATCGCCACCGAGGTGAGCGTCAACACCGCGTTCGGCATCCGCCGCGTGGTGGCCGACGCGTTCAAGCGGGCCGAGGAGCGGCCGCGCAAGCACCTCACGCTGGTGCACAAGACCAACGTGCTGCTGCACGCCGGGTCGTTGTGGTCGCGGATCGTCGAGGAGGTGTCGCTGGAGCACCCGGAGGTCACGGTCTCCTACTCGCACGTCGACGCCGCCACGATCCACATGGTCACCGACCCGGGCCGCTTCGACGTGATCGTCACCGACAACCTGTTCGGCGACATCATCACCGACCTGCCGGCCGCGGTCACCGGCGGCATCGGCCTCGCGGCCAGCGGCAACCTCGACATCACGCGCCGGAACCCGAGCATGTTCGAGCCGGTGCACGGCAGCGCGCCGGACATCGCCGGGCAGGGCATCGCCGACCCGACCGCCGCCGTGCTGTCGGTGTCGCTGCTGCTGGACCACCTGGGGCAGCGCGAGGCGGCCCGCCGCATCGAGGCGTCCGTCGCCTTCGACCTGGCCACGCGCGACCAGGCCAACCCGGGCACCACACAGGCGATCGGCGACCGCCTGGCCGCCCTGGTCTCGTCGAACGCGCGACCGGTCGCCTGACCGGTTTTTCCGCCGTGGCGGCCATTCCCGATCCGGGGGTGGCCGCCACGGCGTTTTTTGCCCTTTCGCGCGCCGGTGTGGCATGATGCGGGTATGGCTTCATCTTTCGCCGTGATCATTATCGGCAGGCGCGCCGGGTAGTGTCCGCATCGGACACCTGGCGCGCAGACCTCTCGCATCCGCGGGAGGTTTTTTTGTTGCCCGTGAAGCCTCCCACCACGCATAGGAGATGACCGTGACCCGCACGGAGCCAGCCGGACTGCCGCTCGGTGACGACTTCCACCTGTACGACACGACGTTGCGGGACGGTGCCCAGCGTGAAGGCATCTCCTACTCGGTGGCGGACAAGCTCGCGGTCGCGCGTCTGCTGGACGAGCTGGGTGTGGGCTTCATCGAGGGCGGCTGGCCGGGCGCGCTGCCGAAGGACACCGAGTTCTTCGCCCGCGCCGCCGAGGGCGAGCTGATCCTCAAGCACGCCGCGCTCGTCGCGTTCGGATCGACCCGCAAGGCCGGCGCGAAGGCGTCCGAGGACGCCCAGGTGCGCGCGCTGCTCGACTCGCGGGCGCCGGTGGTGACGCTGGTCGCGAAGTCCGACCGGCGGCACATCGAGCGCGCGCTGCGCGTCGACGTCGACGAGGCGTGCGCGATGGTGGCCGACACGGTGTCGTTCCTGGTCGGCGAAGGCCGTCGCGTCTTCCTCGACGCCGAGCACTTCTTCGACGGTTACGCGTTCGACCCGGACACCTCCCTGCGGGTGCTGGAGGCCGGGTACACCGCGGGCGCGGACGTCGTCGTGCTGTGCGACACCAACGGCGGTCAGCTGCCGCTCGGGATCGCCGACACCGTGCGGGAAGTCGCCGCGCGCACCGGCTTCCGGCTCGGCATCCACTGCCAGGACGACACGTCCTGCGCCGTGGCCAACAGCATCGCGGCGGTCCAGGCCGGCGCGACGCACGTGCAGTGCACCGCGAACGGGTACGGGGAGCGGGCCGGCAACGCCGACCTGTTCGCCGTGACGGGGAACCTCGTGACCAAGCTCGGCATGGACGTGCTCCCGACCGGGGCCGAGGCCGAGCTGACCCGCGTCTCCCATGCCCTTGCCGAAATCGCGAACATCGCCCCCGACACCCACCAGGCCTACGTCGGGTCGTCGGCCTTCGCCCACAAGGCGGGGCTGCACGCGAGCGCGATCAAGGTGGATCCGTTGTTGTACAACCACATCGATCCGTCTTCCGTCGGCAACGACATGCGGGTCCTGGTCACCGAGATGGCCGGCAGGGCCAGCCTCGAGCTCAAGGGACGTGAGCTCGGGGTGGACCTTGCCGGCCGGCCGGACGCGGTCACGAGCGTGGTGGCGAAGGTGAAGGAGCTGGAGGCCGAGGGCTGGTCGTTCGAGGCCGCCGACGCCTCGCTGGAACTGCTGCTGCGCAAGGAGGTCGACGGCCCGGCCGAGCCGCCGTTCACGCTGGAGTCGTACCGGGTCGTGCTGGACCACCGCGGTGACGGCGAAGTGATCTCCGAGGCGACGGTGAAGGTGCACGTGGCGGGGGAGCGGGTGATCGCCACCGCCGAGGGCAACGGCCCGGTGCACGCGCTGGACGCGGCGCTGCGGAAAGCGCTGTCCCCGTCGCTGTCCTGGTTGGACAGCGTCGAGCTGGCCGATTACAAGGTCCGGATCCTGCCCAGCCACCCGGGCTCCGACGCGGTCACCCGGGTGCTGCTGAAGTCCAGCGACGGCGACCAGGAGTGGACGACGGTCGGCGTGCACGGCAGCATCGTGGAAGCCAGCTGGCTCGCGTTGTGCGACGCGCTGGCGCACAAGAGCTCCCGCTGCTGAGGCGGGACTCGCCTCCCTGCGCTCGTCGTGCGTGAGCCGCCAGGGTGGTGCCGCGGAGCCGTGGCGGGCAATCCTCGACGACCTCCCGCGCGCCGGATGCGCGGCTACCGGGGTGGTCCAGCGAGTTCGCCGCGCGCTGGCGCTGACCGCGGCGCGTTCCCCGTCATGGCAAGCGGTTCCCGGCACGCGCACCGCCGCGCTCGACACCCTCGTGGGGCCTGGCCGGCGGTCGCCGAGGGCACGAGCCCGACGACGTCCGAGGGCATCCCGTGGGCGCTCGACGTGCTCTTCGCCGCCGCCGACGGCTGGTGGGACCGCGGCGGCTTGCGCAGCCGGTGGGAGTGGCTGGACCTGTTGCGCGCTGCCGGCTTCCGCGAGCCGGGTTTCGCCGCCCTGCACGCGGGCCACCACGACCCGGGTGGCGTGGTGTGGGCGTCCAAGTGAGGTGTCAGTCGAACCGGACGAACGAGCGGAGGGTGCCCGGGCCGTAGTCGCGGATCTCGGTGTAGCCGAGGGCTTTGTAGAACGCGCGCTGGGCCGGTTCGTCGTCGGTGAGCAGCACCTTCTGCCGGACCGCCGCGTAACGGTCGAGCACGGCCCGCACCAGGAGCCGTCCGATGCCGCGGCGGTGTTCTCCCGGGTGCACCAGCACGTCCTGCAGGTAGCAGATCGTCGCGTCGTCGGACAGGGCGCGGGCCAGGCCGACCAGGCGCCCGGCGCGGCGCGCGGTGACCACATAGGACGAGCCGGCGATCGCGGCGCGCAGCAGCTCGGGATCCCGGGTGTAGGCCGACCAGCCCACGGAGTCGTACAACGCGAGCAGTTCGGCGGCGGCCGGGCCCGGTTCTTCCGCGACGAGGAGGTCTGCCACACCTCGATCATGGCGGTTCCCAGGCCGCCGTGCCCGGGTGGGGGCGGCTGACTAGGCTGGGTGCGTGCGTCTAGCTCGAGTTGCTCATGCCGGTGGGGTCGCCTTCGCTTCCGTCGACGGCGACGAGCTCCTGGAAATCGCCGACCACCCCTTCGGACAGCCGAACTACACGGGCAAGCGGTTCTCGCTCGCCGACGTGCGGCTGCTCGCGCCGATCCTCCCGTCGAAGGTGATCGCGATCGGCCGGAACTACGCCGAGCACGCGGCCGAGTTCGGCAACGAGGTGCCGGAGTCGCCGATGATGTTCCTCAAGCCGTCGACCAGCGTCATCGGGCCGAACGCCGCCATCAAGCTGCCCGCCGCGTCGCAGCGGGTGGACTTCGAGGGCGAGCTCGCCGTGGTCATCGGACAGCCGATCCGCAACGTGAAGGCCGCCCAGGCCCCGGCGGCGATCCTCGGCTACACGATCGCCGACGACGTCAGCGCGAGGGACCTGCAGAAGTCGGACGGCCAGTGGGGCCGTGCCAAGGGCTTCGACACGTTCTGCCCGCTCGGCCCGTGGATCGAGACCGCCGTGGACGCGTCCGACCTGGCCATCCGCACCGAGGTCGACGGTGAGCTCAAGCAGGACTCGCGGACTTCGCTGCTGATCCACAAGATCCCGGAGCTGGTGGAGTTCGTGTCGGGCGTGATGACCCTCCTGCCCGGGGACGTCATCCTCACCGGCACGCCGGCCGGGGTCGGGCAGATCACGGACGGACAGACGGTGTCGATCACGATCGAGGGCATCGGAACGCTGACCAACCCGGTGCAGAACGCCTGAGCAAGGCCCAAAAGTGGAGCCGGGTGGTCGTCCCAGAGATCTTTTCCCTGCGCTTCGCGCGGGGGCGCCTACGGCGCCGGAAGGTCACCTTGGGTGGACCTCCCCCGCCCCCGATGCCTGATTGTGTTTCGGTCGCCGAGCAGGCGTGTCAAGGCGGGAAAGAGTACCTTGACACGCCTGGTCGGCGACCAAAGATCGGCTGTGGATCGGGGGCGGGGGAGGTCTGGGGCGTGGTCGGTCTTCTTGCGTTGCCGGCCGGCGGTTTGTTGGGCTGCCGCGCGGTCAGCCGGGTGCCGGGCCGCTTGCGTTGCCGGCTTGAGGTTCGCAGGGCTGCCGCGCGGTCAGCCGGGTGCCGGGCCGCTTGCGTTGCCGGCTTGAGGTTCGCAGGGCTGCCGCGCGGTCAGCCGGGTGCCGGGCCGCTTGCGTCGCCGGCCGCCGGGTTCGCGCTCCTGCCTCAATCCCGCCGGGCCCACTTCGGTGCGTGTTCCGGCAGCAAGCCCACCCCGATGACGTAAGCGGGAATCCGCCGCGCGACCGGGATCGCGTTCATCACCGCCACCAGGGCGCGCGGCGGCCCGTTTCGCCGTCCCTCGATCACCGGGCGGATCACCATCCGGTGCATCGTCCGCTGGATCGCCTGCACCACCAGCGTCGGCAGCAGGCGGCGTCGCCGGATGCGTTCCAAGTCACCTCCGCTGACCCGGCCCGGCCGCACCGGTCCCGCCAGCAACCGGGCCGTCGCGACCGCGTCCTGCACCGCCAGGTTGATCCCCACGCCCCCGATCGGCGACATCGCGTGCGCCGCGTCCCCGATGCACAGCACCCCCTCGCGGTGCCAGCGCGGTAGCAGGTTGAGCCGCACGTCCAAGTGCTTCACGTCGTCCATCGACGTGATCGCGTCCACCCGGTCCGCCTGCTGCGGCAGCACCTTGCGGATCCGGTCGCGGAACGCCTCCACCCCCTCCG
Source organism: Amycolatopsis ruanii (assembly GCF_003385175.1). Lineage (NCBI taxonomy): Bacteria > Bacillati > Actinomycetota > Actinomycetes > Pseudonocardiales > Pseudonocardiaceae > Amycolatopsis > Amycolatopsis ruanii. The sequence goes on along the minus strand of NZ_PQHY01000047.1, from coordinate 11,959 downwards.
CGCGCAACCGGCCGTCGAGGCCCTTCGCCGCGAGGTACGCGATCTGGAAGTAGCCCTCCCGCGGGATGACCACCGCGAAGTGCCCGTCACGCATCCCGGGCGTCAGCTCCGCCTTCTCGTCCCCGTCCCGCGGCAGCCGGAACCACCACGTGTCGATCGGCACCGGGAACTCCCGCGGCCGCAGCCCCGCCTCCCGCCGCACCACCGACCAGCGCCCGTCGCACCCCACCGTCAGGTCCGCCCGGATCTCACCCGTCGTCCCCTCCGCCGTCCGGTACCGCACCCCGGCGACCCGGCCCGCCTCCGAGATCAGCGACGTCACCTCGGTGTTCATCCGCAGGTGGAACGTGGGCTCGGCCCGGCCCGCCTCGGCCAGGAGGTCCAGCAGGTCCCACTGCGGAACCATCGCGACATACGGGTGCGCGACCTTCAGCTTGCGGAAATCCGCGATCGTCAGCGCGGGCGGCCCCGGCACCGACACCGTGTCCAGCCTGCTCTGCGGCAGCTTGCCGAACCGCTCGCCGAGCCCCAGCTCGTCCAGCAGCGTCAGCGTCGACGGGTGCACCGTGTCGCCCCGGAAGTCCCGCAGGAAGTCGGCGTGCTTCTCCAGCACCGTCACCTCGACCCCGGCCCGCGCGAGCAGCAGCCCGAGCACCATTCCAGCCGGTCCGCCCCCGGCGACGAGGCAGGTCGTGCGCTCGCTCATGGCCACCATCCCCTTAATTCATCTCCTGTTGAATAAGACCAGCATGGCGCTCTCCGAACGCCTGGTCAAGCGGGATAGGCTGAACGGGTTATGACTGAGACAGTCCGCGCCCGCTTCTGCCCGTCGCCCACCGGAACCCCGCACGTGGGGCTCATCCGCACGGCGCTGTTCAACTGGGCCTTCGCCCGGCACCACGGTGGCAGCCTGGTGTTCCGCATCGAGGACACCGACGCCGCCCGGGACAGCGAGGAGTCCTACCAGCAACTGCTGGAGGCGCTGCGCTGGCTCGGTCTGGACTGGGACGAGGGTCCCGACGCCGGTGGCGAGTACGGCCCGTACCGGCAGAGTGAGCGCCGCGACATCTACGCCGACATCGCGCGCCGCCTGCTCGAAGCCGGCGAGCTGTACGAGGCGTTCTCCACCAACGAGGAGGTCGCCGAGCGCCGCCGGGCCAAGGGGCAGGACCCGCAGCTCGGCTACGACAACTTCGACCGCGACCTCACCCCGGAGCAGCGCGCGGCCTACCGCGCCGAGGGCCGGGTCCCGGTGCTGCGCCTGCGCATGCCGGACGAGGACCTGGCCTGGGGCGACCTGGTGCGCGGCGAGATCAGCTTCCCGGCCGGCTCCATCCCGGACCCGGTCCTGGTGCGCGCCAACGGCGACCCGCTCTACACGCTGACCAACCCGGTCGACGACGCGCTGATGCGGATCACGCACGTCCTGCGCGGCGAGGACCTGCTCCCGTCCACGCCTCGCCAGATCGCGCTGTACCGCGCGCTGGAGCGGATCGGCGTGGCGGAGTTCACGCCCGAGTTCGGCCACCTGCCGTACGTGATGGGCGAGGGCAACCGCAAACTGTCCAAACGCGACCCGCAGTCCAACCTGTTCAACTACCGCGACCGCGGCTTCATCCGCGAGGGCCTGCTGAACTACCTGGCCCTGCTCGGCTGGTCGATCGCCGACGACCGGGACACCTTCACCGTCGACGAGCTGGTGCGGGCGTTCGAGATCTCCAAGGTGAGCGCCAACCCGGCCCGCTTCGACGTCAAGAAGGCCGAGGCGATCAACGGCGTGCACGTCCGCGCGCTGGACGCCGAGGACTTCGCGCAGCGCGTGGTGCCCTACCTCCAGGCGGCCGGGGTCCTGCCCGCCGAACCGTCCGAAGAGCAGCTCACCACGTGGCGCACCATCGCGCCGCTGGTGCAGGAGCGGGTGACCGTCCTGGGCGACGCGGCGCCGCTGGTGCGGTTCCTGTTCGTGCCGGAGGCGGAGTTCGCGCCCGAGGAGGACGCGGCCGCCAAGAACCTCAAGCCGGACGCCGAACCCGTGCTGCGCGCGTCGATCGAGGCGCTGGAGGCGCTGCCGTCGTGGGAGACCGCGGCCATCGAGCAGGCGCTCAAGGACGCCTTGGTCGAGGGCCTGGGCCTCAAGCCGCGCAAGGCTTTCGCCCCGGTTCGCGTCGCCATCACCGGTCGCACCGTGTCGCCGCCGCTGTACGAGTCGATGGAGCTGCTCGGGCGGGAAGTTTCACTCGGACGTCTGCGTAACGCTCTGCCCGGCAACGCAGAGTAGAACCGATCGCGGTCGAATCGACGCGTTGAATCACCTTGTCGGCCGAACCGCTCAGCGTAGTTCTCGCCTAGCCTCGCTGGGTGGATTTTGCGCGTCCCGGCACACCTACCCGCGTCCGTGTCCCCGAGCCCGGTCTGGGGGATCCGGCGGATCCGTGGAGACCGTCCAGCCTGCGGCTGGTGTGCCTGGACATCGACGACACGTTGATCGACTTCACCTCCGCGGGCAAGCGCGCGCTGTCGCTGCTCATCGGCCGCGGCGACCTGTGGCCGCTGTGGGAGCGCATCACCGACTGGCACGTCGCCCGCGTGGTCGCGGGTGAGATCGACTACGCGTCCATGCACCAACGGCGCACCCAGTGCTTCCTCGCCGAGATCGGCATCGTGCTGGAAGCGGAGGACGTGGCCCGGTTCGAGTGCCGCCGCAAGGAGGTGCTGCGCACCTCGTGGCGCCTGTTCGACGACGTCCTGCCGTGCCTGGAGTGGCTGCGCGCGGCGGACGTCCTCATCGCCGCTGTGACCAACGCCTCCGGCGCCCACCAGCGGGCCAAGCTCGCCGACCTGGGGCTCACCCGCTTCTTCGACCACGTCGCCATCGCCGGGGAGGTCGGCGCCGCCAAGCCCGATCCGGTGATGTTCCACTCCGTGTGCGCGGTGCTCGACTGCGACCCGAGTGAGGCCGCCCACGTGGGGGACAAGCTGCACACCGACGCCGTGGGCGCCCGCGACGCCGGCCTGGAGGGCGTCTGGCTCGATCGCACCGGGGGTGACACGGCGGTGCCGGAGGGTGTGCACGTCATCGGCGGCCTGGACGAGCTCCCGCAGCTGCTGGTCAGCGAGTTCGCGCGGATCGGCGTGCCGGCCCAGCGCTGAACCCCACCCCCCGGTTACGCACCGCTGACGGGGCTAGGCTATATTTCTTCCCAGCGGAGCTGCTCCGAGTCGCGAATCGGAGTGGCAAACCGTTGGGGTATGGTGTAATTGGCAGCACGACAGATTCTGGCTCTGTTAGTCTAGGTTCGAGTCCTGGTACCCCAGCTGCAAGAGGAAAAACCCGCTCTGGTAAGGTTCCTCTCGCAACACGGAAGACCAACTTCCTAGCCCCCGTCGTCTAGCGGCCTAGGACGCCGGCCTCTCACGCCGGTAGCGTGGGTTCGAATCCCATCGGGGGTACACCGAAGGACCGCCAGCCACCAGGCTGGCGGTTTTTTCTTGTCCTGGCACGAAAAGCGCTCGTCCACCTTGGACAACTCACGTGACAGGCCGCCGGGGCGGCGCTTAACCTCCGGGCATGGCCGAGATCACGAACCTCCGGATCGCCCACACCGCCGATCTCGGCGCACCGGTCCTCCGCGCGGCCCACGACCTCTTGTCCGAGGTGTTCGACGGCGACCTGACCGAACACGACTGGGAGCACGCCCTGGGCGGCGTGCACGCGCTGCTGTGGGAGGGGCCGGAACTGGTCGCCCACGCGTCCGTGGTGCAGCGCCGGATGATCCACCAGGGGCGTGCCTGGCGCACCGGCTACGTGGAGGCCGTCGGAGTGCGTGCCGACCGCCGCAGGCGCGGCTACGGCGGCCTGGTGATGGCGCCACTGGAGCGTGTGATTCGCGAGGCGTACGAGGTGGGTGTGCTCAGCGCGTCGGATGAGGCGATCCCGTTCTACCGCGCACGCGGCTGGATGTGCTGGCGCGGGCCGCTGTCGGCGCTGACGCCGTCCGGGATCACGCCCACGCCCGAAGAAGCGGGCGGGGTCTTCGTGTTCGGGGGGTCGCTCGACCTCGACGGGGAGCTGACCTGCGACTGGCGCGACGGGGACGTCTGGTGAGCCGGTGGCACCGCGGCGGGCCGCGGTGCCACCGGAGTCACGCCAGGTTCGCGTAGACGACGATGTTGTCGGTGTAGCTGTGCTCGGCGTGGTCGAACACGCCACCGCACGTGATGAGCCGCAGCTGCGGCTTGTCGGTGTTGCCGTAGACCGCGTCCTGCGGGAACTGGTCCTTGGGCACCTGCGTGGTGTGGTCGACCACGAACCTCAGCTGCTGGCCGTCGCTGCGGTCGACGAAGATCTCGTCACCCGGCCGGACGTCCTTGAGCTTGTAGAAGATGCCCGGCTGGCGGTTGCCGTCGACGTGACCCAGGATGATCGCCGGGCCGACGTCGCCGGGCACGGGGGACAGGCGGTACCAGGCGGCCTGCATCGGCTTGTCGACCGAGGGCACCGCGATCTCGCCGTCCTTGTTCACCGCGACCGAGATGAGCGAGGACTCGGCGCCGATCTTCGGGATCCGCACCTGGGTCGGCCGCAGCTTGTCGTACGGCTTGGTCACCGGGACCGACGTGGTGGGCGCCGCCGTCTGCGTGGGCTGGGGATCGGAGCCGCAGCCGGTCAGGACGAGGGCGAGCAGAACCGCCGGGGCGGCCGCGAGAACGCGACCGCCCCGGCCGGCGAACGGGTTGCGCATGGCGTCAGAACCGGGCGGTGCCGCCGGCGCCGGTCTCCACGCCCTGCTTGGGCGCGAACGAGACCTGGGCGTCGCCACCGTTGCTCTGCTGCCACTCGTCGGCCTCGCCCGAGCCGGGGACCGGAGCCACGCCGCCACCGGAGGACCCGCCGCCCTGCGGGGCGCCCGCGCAGGTCCAGTCGGCGGTGACGTTGCCGGCGTCGAAGGACTTGCCCTCGTGCAGCTGCACCAGGTAGTCCCAGTACCGGCCGTCCTGCTCCTCCTGGTACGGGCCGTCGAGGATGTCGAAGTCCGGCGACCACACGTCGGTCGGCTGGCCGGCGGCGCACGCGATGATCAGCACGCCGGTGCCGTCGCCGAGGTCGATGCCGTAGGCGACGTCGTCCTGGTACGGCGGCTCCTCCGGGGTGCTGCTCTCGGAGGTCGACGTCGGCTGGCTCGACTCCGTCGTGCCGGGCGATGTCGTGGTGGACGTCGTGGCCGGGCTGCTGGTGAGGCTCGGCTGGCTGGTCGCCGTGGCGGCCGAGGACGTCTCGCTCGTCGTCTCGGCGGCCGAGCTGGGCGCGGAGGTTTCGGTGCTCTCCGGCGCCGCGGAGGTCGTGGTGGTGACCTCCGGGGTCGTGCTCTCCTCGGCGAGCGCGGCCGGAGCCATGGTGAGGCTGATCAGCGCACCGCTGATCACGGCCGCCGCGAGGCGGCCCAAGGGCTTACGCAAAGTGACTCCACTGGTGTTTTCGAGACGCGCGGTGACCCCGACCGCCCCCGGCGCGCGCGTCATCACTCTTCTGGCTGAGGCGCACGCGTGATCCTGCCCGATTTCGATCACGGGGAGAAACGAAAACGGGTGTGATGAAAATTGTCGCGGAAATGTGTAACGCGAACGCCCTAATCGACGATCGCGAATCAGCGCGTTACATCAACGGACGATAACAGTCCGTCGCCGCCGCGACCAGGCTCGCTCCGCTGGAAAATATCCCACGAGATCGGCCGGGATCGTGGATCGCCAGGTCCAGGCGATCACTGAGCGTGTCCTCCCGTGCTGGGGGAAAGCCCTTTCGGTCGATGTCGTGAACCGTTCACCGGTGCCAGCATGGAGACATCCCGATCTTGTTCCGCTGTGAGGGGTGGCTCACAGCGGTCTTGGTCTCGTTTCAGTGCCAATTCGGGTACGGGCGCGGCACAGTGGGTATCGCGATTGTGCCTGCCGAGGTAGCAGAGGAAGGGGGATTCGACCGTGACCGGACCAATCGGGCGTTTCTGGCGGCGCCTGCACATCGGTCGCAACCCGTTGGCCAGAACGTCCGACCGGGTCGAGGCTGCGCTGCTGTTCGTGGTGATGCTGGGGCTGCTGGTCGCGATTCCGCTGGCGTTGTTCGCCGGGTCCCAGACGTACGGGGGTCAGCTGGCGGTGTCCGAGGAGCAGCGCGCGTCGCGCCACCTCGTGACCGCGACGCTGATCGAGGACGCGCCGACGCCGGTGCCGGCGACGGAGGGCGCGTTCTCGACGAGCGGCTCGGCCGGGGTCCACGCGACGTGGACGTACAACGGCGGGGAGCCGAAGACGGGCATCGTGGCGGCCGACCCGGGCGCGACCGCCGGGACGACGGTCCCGGTGTGGATCAACGAGGCCGGGGACCCGGTGCCCGCGCCGATCAGCTCCACGGACGCGGCCACGACCGGCGCGCTGGCGGGAATCTTCGCCTGGCTCGTGGCGGCTCTCGTGCTGACCGCGACGTACTGGATCACGCGCTTCGTGCTGGACCGCAGGCGTGCCGCGAGGTGGGAAGCCGAATGGGCCGCGCTCGGCGACCGCTGGGCGCGTTCCTGACTGTTCACTGGGGTTTCCTGAGGTGGCGTGTGTTCTCCGTCTCGCCCCGTTGATCTCCAGCGCGGTCGAGGTTCCAGAATTCAATCATGGTTGAAAACGGGGTCACGTTCATCAACGTCATCGAACTGCCCGCCGGCGAGGTGGACGCGTTCGTCGAGCAGTGGCGGGAACGCGCGAAGCTGATGCGGGACGCGCCGGGGTTCCGGGACTCCCGGTTGCACCGGGCCAAGCTGCCGGACGCGCGCTTCCAACTGGTCAACGTGGCGCACTGGGACAGCGCCGAGGCGTGGCGAGCGGCGACTACGAACCCAGCCTTCCAGGCGGCGATGGGGGACGTGCCGGGAAGCGTTGCGCCGAACCCGGCCCTCTACGACGTGGTAGTGGAGTACGGACAACCCTGACCGCGCAGACGGAATCCTTCGTGGCGGAGGGCGCGGGCGGCATGATTTCTGGCGGGCCTGTGCGGTCCCTCCGCGGCGTGGTGGGTGGTGTTCGCCGCTGTCTGTTGCCGAGTGGTGAGCGCACACCGTGCGGTCGGTGTCGTCCTCGTGGGGTGGGTCGCGGTGTCTGCCGCTGCGCCTGGGAGTTCAGCGCACCCTGCGCGGTCGGCGTGATTGCCTGGCGAGTCCGCGCCGTCCCTCCGCGGCGTGGGGCGCGGTGTCCGCTGCTGGTCGTTGCCGAGCGGTGAGCGTTCCGCCGTGGCGGGCGGCCTTCGCCGCTGCCCGCCGCCGGTCTCGAAGAGTTCAGCGCACCCCGCGCGGCCGGAACTGGATGCTGATCCTCGGCCCGGCCGGGCGGCTCGTCTTCGGGATCGCGTGCTCCCACGTCCGCTGGCACGAACCGCCCATCACGATGAGGTCGCCGGGGCCCAGCAGCTGCCGCACGGTCGCTCCGCCGCCGCGGGGGCGCAGCAGCATGCTTCGCTGCGCGCCGACCGACACGATGGCCACCATGGTGTCCTCGCTCGAACCCCGGCCGATCGTGTCCCCGTGCCACGCCACGCTGTCCCGGCCGTCGCGGTAGAAACACAGCCCCGCCGTGCGGAACGGCTCACCCAGCTCGTCGCCGTAGTGCCGGCTCAGCGCCTCCCGCGCCTCCTCCAGCACCGGGTCCGGCAGGCGCTCGCCCTCGCCGTAGAAGCACAACAGCCGCGGCACGTCGACCACCCGGTCGTACATCCGGCGCCGCTCCGCGTGCCACGGCACGTCCGCCGCCAAGCGCTCGAACAACAGGTCCGCGCCCGTCAGCCAGCCCGGCCGCAGATCGATCCACGCGCCGTCGCCCAGTTCCGTCCGCCGCGTCGCGGTCAGGGACCCGAGCGAGCATTCCTCGGCCTGACCGAACAGCGACCCCTGCAGCCCTGCGGTCATCCCGCAAGGCTACCCCAAATCGAACGTCTGTTCTAGTCGCTACAGCCGTTCCTGCAACGCCTCCGCCGCCGCCAGCAGATCCGCCGCCCACCGCGCGCCCGGCTTGCGCCCGATCCGTTCCACCGGACCGGAAACCGACACCGCCGCGATCACGTTGCCCGCGGAATCCCGCACCGGCGCGGAAACGCTCGCCACGCCCGGCTCGCGCTCGGCCACGCTCTGCGCCCACCCGCGGCGCCGCACCTCGAGCAGGGTCCGTTCCCCGAACACCGCGTCCGCCAGGATCGTGCGCTGCGTGTGCGGATCCGACCACGCCGCGAGAACCTTCGCGCCCGAGCCGGCCGTCATGGACAGTCGTGTGCCGATCGGCACGGTGTCGCGCAGGCCACTCATCGGCTCGGCGGTCGCCACGCACACGCGCTGGACCCCGTCGCGCCGGTACAACTGCACGCTCTCCCCGGTGATGTCGCGCAGCTTCGGCAGCACCGAACTGGCCGCGTCCAGCAACGGATCCGCTGTCCCGCCCGCGAGTTCGGCGAGCGCGGAACCCGGGCGCCAGCGGCCGTCCGGCCCGCGCCGGAGGAGGCGGTGCACCTCGAGCCCGACGGCGAGGCGGTGCGCGGTCGCGCGCGGCAGCCCGGTCCGGGTGCACAGTTCCGCGAGCCCGCACGGATCCTCGGCCACGGCCTGCAGCACGGCCACGGCCTTGTCCAGAACGCCGATACCGCTCTGCTGGTCAGAAGAGCTATGCTGTCCCACGACGCGATACTAGCTTCCCGGGATTTGGGAAGTCCAGAATCTGGGAAAATCGAACCCGAGGTCGCTGACGTTCCCGCGACGGTCCCCGGGTTCCTTTGCTCCCAATCAACCTCGTGGGAGGAGCACACATGACCACCACGCGGCCGCGGACACTGGCCGAGAAGGTGTGGGAGGCGCACACGGTGCGCCGCGGTGAAGGAGCGGAACCCGACCTGCTCTACATCGACCTGCACCTGGTGCACGAAGTCACCAGCCCGCAGGCGTTCGACGGTCTCCGCCTGGCGGGGCGCAAGGTGCGCCGCCCGGATCTGACCATCGCGACCGAGGACCACAACGTCCCGACCGTCGACATCGAACTCCCGATCGCCGACCCGGTGTCCCGCACCCAGGTCGAGACGCTTCGGAAGAACTGCGCGGAGTTCGGCGTCCGGCTGCACCCGATGGGCGACGCCGAGCAGGGCATCGTGCACGTCATCGGCCCGCAGCTGGGCCTGACCCAGCCCGGTATGACGGTCGTGTGCGGTGACAGCCACACCTCCACCCACGGCGCCTTCGGCGCGATGGCGTTCGGCATCGGCACCTCCGAGGTCGAGCACGTGCTGGCCACCCAGACCCTGCCGCTGCGGCCGTTCAAGACGATGGCGATCAACGTGGACGGACAGCTCCGCCCGGGCGTCACCGCGAAGGACGTCATCCTCGCTGTCATCGCCAAGATCGGCACCGGCGGCGGCCAGGGCTACGTCCTGGAGTACCGGGGCAGCGCGATCGAGGCGCTGTCGATGGAAGCCCGGATGACCATCTGCAACATGTCGATCGAGGCGGGCGCCCGCGCCGGCATGATCGCCCCGGACGAGACCACCTTCGCCTACCTGAAGGGCCGCCCGCACGCCCCGAAGGGCGCCGACTGGGACGCCGCGGTCGAGAACTGGAAGTCGCTGCGCACCGACGAGGGCGCCGAGTTCGACGCCGAGGTCCACCTCGACGCCGACACCCTGACCCCGTTCGTGACCTGGGGCACCAACCCCGGCCAGGGCCTGCCGCTGAGCGAGTCGGTGCCGGACCCGGAGCAGATCGCCGACGAGAACGAGCGGTACGCCGCCGAGAAGGCCCTGTCCTATATGGACCTGAAGCCGGGCACGCCGCTGCGGGAGATCAAGGTCGACACCGTCTTCCTCGGCTCGTGCACCAACGGCCGGATCGAGGACCTGGGGGCCGCCGCGGACGTGCTCCAGGGCCGCAAGGTGGCGCAGGGCGTCCGGATGCTCGTCGTGCCCGGCTCGATGCGGGTGCGCCAGGCCGCCGAGGCCGAGGGGCTGGACAAGGTCTTCCTCGACGCCGGCGCCGAGTGGCGGCAGGCGGGCTGCTCGATGTGCCTGGGCATGAACCCGGACCAGCTGGCCCCCGGCGAGCGCAGCGCCTCCACCTCCAACCGCAACTTCGAGGGCAGGCAGGGCAAGGGTGGCCGCACCCACCTCGTCTCGCCGCTCGTCGCGGCCGCCACGGCCGTCCGCGGCACGCTGTCCAGCCCCGAAGACCTGAACTGAAGGAGCCCACACCACCATGGAGCCGTTCCAGAAGCACACCGGCATCGGAGTGCCCCTGCGCAGGTCCAACGTGGACACTGACCAGATCATCCCGGCCGTCTACCTGAAGCGGGTCAGCCGCACCGGTTTCGAGGACGGCCTGTTCGCCGCCTGGCGGAGCGACGAGTCGTTCATCCTGAACCAGGAGCCGTTCAAGGCCGGCAGCGTGCTGGTCGCCGGTCCTGACTTCGGCACCGGGTCCTCGCGCGAACACGCTGTCTGGGCATTGATGAACTACGGCTTCCGCGTCGTCATCTCCTCCCGCTTCGCCGACATCTTCCGCGGCAACTCCGGCAAGCAGGGTCTGGTGGCCGCCCAGTGCGAGCAGTCGGACGTCGAGCAGCTGTGGAAGATCCTCGAGAACGACCCCGGCACGGAGGTCACGGTCGACCTGGAGGCGAAGACCGTGCGGGCCAAGGACTTCCAGACGACCTTCTCGATCGACGACTACACCCGCTGGCGGCTGCTGGAGGGGCTCGATGACATCGCTCTCACCCTGCGACACGCCGAGGACATCGACCGGTTCGAGGCCGGCCGTCCCAGCTGGAAGCCGGTGACCACCCCGGTGGCCGCCGGCTAGCACGAATTCCCTGCTCAGCAAGGGATTCGCACCCGGCCATCGGCCGGGCACACCACGCCGAACGGCGCGCGGAAGGGCCCGCGAGGGTCGCTCAGGAGGCGGAAACCACGCCCCGCCTGCAGAAAAATTCCGCGCGCCGTTTGGAATTTTGGGCGAGTTGGTAATACCGTGTGCGTGAAGTCGGCCGATGTGGCCGTGTGACACGTAGTTCTTCATGGAGGACTGGAATGGCCAACAAGGCCCAGCTGATCGAGGCGCTCTCCGAGCGTCTGGGCGACAAGAAGGTTGCTTCCCAGGCGGTCGACAACCTGGTGGACATCATCATTCGCACCGTGCAGAAGGGCGAGAAGGTCAACATCACCGGTTTCGGGGTGTTCGAGAAGCGCGCCCGCGCGGCCCGCACCGCTCGCAACCCGCGCACCGGTGAGACGGTCAAGGTGAAGAAGACCAACGTCCCGGCCTTCCGCGCCGGTACGACCTTCAAGGACGTCATCAGCGGTGCCAAGAAGCTGCCGAAGGCCACGGCGGCGAAGCGCACGACGACGACTTCGACCCGCAGCGCTGCCGCTTCGACCCGCAGCACCGGCACCACGACCCGTGCCGCGTCGTCGCGGTCCACCACCGCGAAGGCGACGACCACGCGTCCCACCGCGACCCGCAGCACCAGCACGCGCACCCGCGCCGCGGCCGCCACCAAGACCGCCGCGCCGAAGGCCACGGCTTCGAAGACCACGGCGGCGAAGTCCACCGCGGCGAAGAAGACGACCGCCACGAAGGCGGCCCCGAAGGCCACCGCCGCGAAGACCACCGCGGCGAAGAAGAGCACCACGACCCGGAAGAAGAAGTAAGAGCTATCGCGATTGCTTCTCGGCAGGGCCCCCGCGGATCCGCGGGGGCCCTGCCGCGTTCCGGGAGCGGCGCGCCAGCGCCGTGCAGTGAACCCAAGGTAGCTGGGTGGTCATCCCGTCGTCTGACACTGGACGATCACCTTGAGCCAGGGCCGCAACCCGGGCCGCCAACCGGCGGCCGACCATGCCAACCTTGCGGCCCTGGCTCAAGGTGATATGCACAAACCGGAAGGCGACGGGATGACCACC
>NZ_PQHY01000046.1:0-54877 GCF_003385175.1 Amycolatopsis ruanii | reverse complement strand
GTCGGGAACCTGCCCGCCCCGCCCAACCGCCCCCGCGCCGCCTTCAGCGGGTCACGATTCCCCGTGCGATGCCGAGCTCCACCAGGTCCTGCGGCCGCAACCGCAGCTGGTTGGCCGTCTCCGGGACCTCCGACGGCGCCCGCTTCAGGATCGATGCCGCCGCCTCCGGGGACGTCACCGAGAAGAAGCTGTCCGGCGTCACCCACGTCCGCTCGGGGTGGGCGAACGCCAGCGCGCCCCCGGAGCCGCCCTCGCCGATCACCAGCGTCGTCACCGGCACCCGCGCCCCGGCCACCGCCGCGAACACCTCCGCGATCGCCGCGCCCGCGCCCGCCCGCTCCGCCGCCGGGTCGTTCGCCGCGCCGGGGGTGTCCACCAGCGTCAGCACCGGGATCCCCAACCGGTCCGCCAGCCGGATCAGCCGCGCCGCCGTCCGGAAACCCGACGGCAGCGTCGCCGTCCCGCACTGCGCCGCATACGCCACCGTCACGCCCGAGCGCATCCCGAACCCGCACCGCACCCCGGGATCCACCCCACCGCAGCGATCACCGCTGATGTCCTCCCGCCAGTCGAAATACGCGTCCAAATAGGACTCCGCGCGCGGACGCGAAGGAGCCCGGGCGGCCCGCACCGCGGCCCAGCCATCCGACGGCAGGTCACCGGAACCGAGCGCCGACGGCGGCGGCGCGGGCGCACCATCGGCACCGGTCAGCAGCGACAACCACCGGCCCAGCCGCTCACCCAGCTCCGCCGCCGGCACGATCTGGTCCACGTGCCCCGACGCCAGCTGCGACTCCGCCGTGTAGGCCGCAGCGTCACCCGCCGGCCGCACCCGCGACCCGGCGAACCCGACCTGCGCCCCGGGCAGGGCCAGCGCCACGTCCGAACCCGCGCCGAGCGTGGCCCAGCCGCCACCGGTCGTCGGGTCCCGCACGACCGCGACCTGCGGCAACCCGGCGGCCCGGGTCAACGCCGCCTGCCGCGCGATCCGCTGCAGCTGGGACAGCGCCGCCATGCCCTCCTGCATGCGGCTGCCGCCGGTCGCGATCATCGACACGACCGGCGTCCGCAGCTCCCGCGCCCGCTCGAACGCCGCCTCGATCCGGTCACCGGTGCGCCGCCCGAGCGAACCGCCGAGGAACCCGAACTCCCACGCGATCACGGTCGCCTCGGTGCCGCCGAACTTGCCGACCCCGCACACCACCGATTCCTGTTCACCGGTGCGCTCCACGGCCCTGGCACGCGCGGAGTCGTAACCGGGCCAGCCGATCGGGCCGTCCACACCGGACTCATCGGGCTCCGGCGCCGGCAGCTCGGTGAACCCGGAGCACACCGAGCCGATCACCGCGCGGGCGCTCTCACGCATTCAGCGCCCGCTTCATGACCTTGCCCATGTCGTTGCGCGGCAACGCGTCCAGGAACCGCACGACCCGCGGCCGCTTGTGCGGCGACAGCAACCGCGCCACGTGGTCGGCCAGCTCCTGCTCCGCGGGCGGCTCCCCGGCCGGCACGATCCACGCCACGATCCGCTCGCCCAGGTCCGGGTCCGGCTCGCCGGTCACCGCGGCCTCGGCCACGCCCGGGTGCTCCAGCAGCGCGTTCTCGATCTCCCCGGCGCCGATCTTGTAGCCGCCGCTCTTGATCAGGTCGGTGGCCTTGCGCCCGACGATCCGGTAGTAGCCGTCGGCGTCCCGGGTCGCCATGTCGCCGGTGCGGAACCAGCCGTCGTCAAACACCTCCGCGGTCGCGTCCGGCCGGTTGAGGTACTCGGTGAACAGGTTCGGCCCGCGGACCTGGATCTCGCCGACCGTCTCACCGTCGCTGGTCTCGATCACCGCGCCGGACTCGTCGACCAGCCGCACCTCGACCCCGCGCAGCGGCACGCCGACCGTGCCGGGCTTGCGCTCGCCGTCGGCGCGGACGCTGGTGTTCATCAGCGTCTCGCTCATGCCGTAGCGCTCCACGACCCGCTGCCCGGTGGCCGCGCGGATGCGTTCGTGGTCGTGCACCGGCAGCGCCGCCGACCCGGACACCAGCAGCCGCGCCCCGCTCAACGCCTTCGCCAGCTCCGGGTTGCCGCCCACCTCCTCCGCGATGCGGTGGTACATCGTGGGCACGCCGAACATCATCGTCGCCTCGGTCGACAGCTCCCGCGCGATCACGTCGGTGGCGAACCTGCCGGTGTGGTGCACGGTGCCGCCGCGGCGCAGCGGGCCGAGGATTCCCAGGATCAGGCCGTGCACGTGGAACAGCGGCAGCGCGTGCACGAGCACGTCGTCCGCGCTCCACTGCCAGGCGTCCTCCAGCGCGTCGAGCGTGCTGGAGATCGCGCGCCGCGGCAGCACCACGCCCTTCGGCGGCCCGGTGGTACCCGAGGTGTAGACGATCAGCGCGGGAGCCTCGTCACCCGGCTCTTCGGGCAGGTCACCGGGGCTGCCGATCAACGCGACCTGCTGGCGCGGCAGGTTCGCCAGCCGCTCCGGCAGTTTCGCGCCCGGCTCGCTGAGCACGAGCGAGGGCGTGCTGTCGCTCACGATGTGGTCGAGTTCGCGTTCGCCGATCTTCGGGTTGACCGGAACCGCCGGGACGCCCGCGAGCAGTGCCGCGACCACGGCGACGCTCGTGTGGATGGTCGGCGTCGCCCACACCGCCACCCGGGTGGGGGACTGGGCGCGGATCTCCCGGGCGAGTGAACCGGCGATCGCCGCCAGTTCCGCGTAGTCGAGCGAGACCTCGCCGAAGCGCAGGGCTTCCTTCTCGGGCGGCTCCGCCAGGGCCGGGAACAACCGTTCGGGCACGTGAACTCCTTACAGATCAGCCGAATCCGGGCACGATGAACACGAGCCAGGCCACGGCGGGTACCACGGCGACCATGATGCCGCCGTAGACGAGCAGTTGCCGGAAGAAGGAATCCCGGTCCACCTCGCGGGCGTTGGCGAGCACCAGCGCGCCGTTGGTGGAGAACGGGCTGACGTCGACGACCGTCGCCGACACCGCGAGCGCGCAGATCATGCCGACCGGGCCGACCGTGCCGAGCGCGAGGAACGGCACCGCGAGCGGGATGAGCGCGCCCATGATCCCGACCGAGGACGCGAACGCCGACACGATCGCGCCGATGTAGCACAGCAGCAGCGCGGCGATCAGCGGTGCGCCGATGCCGCCGACGCCCTCGCCGGCCCACTCGATCGTGCCCATCTCCTGCAGCACGCCGACGTAGGTGAGCACGCCGCAGATCAGCAGCACGGTCGGCCAGGTGACCTCGCCGACGGCCTTCTTGCTGGTCGCGGGCCAGATCACGCTGAGCACGACGGCCAGGGTCATCGCGGTGAGGCCGACGTCGAGGTCGAACACCAGGGTGGCCACGACCAGCACGGCCAGGCTCGTGAGCGTGGCGATGCGGGGCGCGTTCAGACGGATGCGTTCGCGCGTTCCGGTGCCCGCCAGGCCGGTGGTGGTGGGCGGGCCGCCGGTGCCCGCGGCGACGAGTTCGCGCTCCTCGGCCGGCGCGGAGGCCACCTGCCGTTTGCGCAGCACCACGAACACGACCGCCGCGATGACCAGGTTGACGACGAAGCTGGCCAGGAAGAGCGTGATCTCGCTGCCGCCGAGGCGTTCGCGCGCGACGATGCCGTTGACGATCGTGCCGTAGACGCTGATCGGCGAGAAGCCGCCGGCCTGCGCGCCGTGCACGACCATCGCGCCCATGAGCAGCGGGTGGATGCCGTACTGGGCGGCGAACCCGAGCGCGACGGGCGCGACGATGGCGACCGCGGCCGGGCTGACCGCGCCGATCGCGGTGAGCAGCGCGGTGATCGCGAAGGTGACCCAGGGGATCAGCGCGACGCGGCCGCGGACGAGCCGGACGGCGGCGTCGACCAGCCAGTCCGTGGTGCCGTTGGCGCGGGCGATGGCGAACAGGAACGTGACGCCGACGAGCACGACGAACAGGTCGCCGGGGAAGCCGGCGAAAATCTCGTCGGCATCCATGTTCGCGGCCAGCGTGCCGACGCCGAACGCGGCCGCGAAGGACAGCACCCCCATGTTGATCGAGCGGGTCGTCGCTATCACGAAGACGACCGCGAGGACGAGGATCGAGATCAGCTCAGCGGACATCCGGAGAACTCCCGCCGTTGGGATTCAAGTGGCTGAGTGGCTGAACCACTTTGCGGCTCAGCCACTCAGCCTGTCAAGGGCTAGGCTGCGGAACGTGTCTGATGCGCTGAGTCCGATGGCTCGTCCACGGCTGTACGAGCAGGTCCTGGAGCGGTTGCGGGCGTACGCGGCCGATGCCGGGCTGCGCGCGGGTGACCGGTTGCCCGCGGAGCGTGACCTGGCGCAGCGGCTCGGGGTGAGCCGCGCGTCGGTGAAGCAGGCGATCGTCGTGCTGGAGGTGCAGGGCCTGGTCGAGACCCGCCACGGCGGCGGGACCTACCTGGTGCGGGACGCGCTGGACGCCGAGCCGGTCGAGCGGCTGGTGGAGCGCCGCCGCCGGTTGCCGGACGTGCTGGACGCGCGGGAGGCGCTGGAGACGAAGCTGGCCGAGCTGGCGGCGATGCGCCGGACCGAGGACGATCTGGCCGCGCTGGAGTCGGCGCTGGAGTTCATGGCCGCGGAGATCCGCGACGGGGGAGCCGGCGTCGAGGGTGACCGCCGGTTCCACGCCGCGGTCACCGGGGCCGCGCACAGCGCCCTGCTGGCCGAGTTCATGGACGCGATAGCCGACCAGATCACCGAGAGCCGCACCGAGTCGCTCCGCCAGCCGGGCCGTCCGCCGCGCTCGCTGGACCAGCACATCCGCATCGCGGAGGCGATCCGCGACCGCAACCCGAAAACCGCTGCCGAAGCGATGCGGGACCACCTCCGCACGGTCGCCGAGGTGCGCTTGCTGAGCTGGGACCCGGAAACCCCCTGACCACCCGCGTGGGGCGGTAACCGCAGGTCGGCGGGCACGCCGTACGCTGGAGTGCTGTGCTGGTACTGGCTCTGGACACGTCGACGCCCGCGGTGACCGCCGGGGTCGCCGAACTCGCCACGGGCGTCACCGTGCTCGCCGAGCGCGTGACGCTCGACGCGCGTGCGCACGGCGAACTCATCACCCCGCACGCCCTCGACGCCACGCGGGAAGCGGGCGTCGCGCTCAAGGACGTCGGCGCGATCGTCGTCGGCGCCGGGCCAGGGCCGTTCACCGGTCTGCGGGCCGGTCTCGGCACCGCCGCCGCCCTCGGGCACGCGCTCGGCGTCCCGGTCCACCCGGTCGGCAGCCTCGACGCGATCGCCCAGCAGGTCGACGCCGGCGAGCCGTTCTCCGTGGTCACCGACGCCCGCCGCCGCGAGGTCTACTGGGCCGCCTACGACGCGACCGGCGCCCGCACCGGCGGCCCGCACGTCCAGGCGCCCGCCGAGCTGTCCCTCGGCCTCGCCGCCGGGGACGGGGCCCGCCGCTACGCCGAGCAGCTCGGCGCGCGCGTGGTCGAGCCGTACTACCCGGGCACCGCGGGCCTGGTGGCAGCCGCCCGCGACGCGCTCACCTCGGGAGCCGCGCCCGCCCCGCTGACGCCGCTCTACCTGCGCCGCCCGGACGCCGTCGAGCCCGGCGCGCGGAAGCGGGTGACCACGTCGTGAAGCTCGCCAAGCTGCGCCGCAAGGACATCCCGCGCTGCGTGGAGATCGAACAGGTCCTCTTCGCCGGAGACGACCCGTGGAGCGCCCGCGCGTTCCACAGCGAGCTGGACTCCGGCGGCTACTACCTCGGCGCGTACACGCCCGAGGACGTCCTGATCGGCTACGGCGGCCTGGCGGTCGTCGGCAGCCGGGGCGACTACGAGGCCAGCGTCCACACGATCGGTGTCGACCCGGGCTACCAGGGCCAGGGCGTCGGCACCGCGTTGCTGCGGGCCCTGCTCGCCCGCGCCGACGAGGTGCGCGCGCCGGTGTTCCTCGAGGTCCGCACCGACAACGACCGGGCCCAGGAGCTGTACCGGCGGCACGGTTTCGAGCAGATCGGCCTGCGCAAGCGTTACTACCACCCGTCCGGTGCGGACGCGTACACGATGATGCGTCCCGCCGTGACCAAGCAGGAGGTGGGCTGATGTCCCGCGTCATCCTCGGCATCGAAAGCTCCTGCGATGAGACCGGCGTCGGCCTCGTGCGGCTGCACGACGACGGCACCGTCGAACTCCTCGCCGACGAGGTCGCCTCGAGCGTCGAACAGCACGCGCGCTTCGGCGGTGTGGTGCCGGAGGTCGCCAGCCGCGCCCACCTGGAGGCCATGGTGCCCACGGCCGAGCGGGCGTTCGCCGCGGCCGGGCTCGGGCTGTCCGATGTGGACGCCATCGCGGTGACCGCGGGCCCGGGGCTGGCCGGTGCGCTGCTGGTCGGCGTCTCCGCGGCGAAGGCCTACGCGGCGGCGCTGGACGTTCCGCTCTACGGCGTCAACCACCTGGCCGGGCACATCGCGGTGGACACCCTGCAGCACGGCCCGCTGCCGAAACCGTGCCTGGCGCTGCTGGTGTCCGGCGGGCACACGCAATTGCTGCGGGTGGACGACATCGCGGGCGAGATCACCGAGGTCGGGTCTACTGTGGACGATGCGGCGGGTGAGGCCTACGACAAGGTGGCCCGCGTGCTGGGCCTGCCGTACCCGGGCGGCCCGCCGATCGACAAGGCGGCTCGCGCGGGCAACCCGAGGGCGATCGGCTTCCCCCGCGGCATGACCGGTCCGCGCGACGCGAGGTTCGACTTCTCGTTCTCCGGGCTGAAGACCGCGGTGGCGCGGTGGGTGGAGAACGCCGAGCGCCGCGGCGAGCAGATCCCGGTCGACGACGTGGCGGCGTCCTTCCAGGAGGCGGTGGCCGACGTGCTGACCGCGAAGGCCGTGCGCGCGGCGAAGGAGATGGGCATCGGGACGCTCGTGATCTCCGGCGGCGTGGCGGCGAACTCGCGCCTGTCGGGCCTGGCGCGCGAGCGGTGCGAGGCCGCGGGGATCGAGTTGCGCGTCCCACGGCCGCGCCTGTGCACCGACAACGGCGCGATGATCGCGGCGCTGGGGGCGCACGTGGTGGCGGCGGAGAAGAAGCCGTCGGCGCTGGACCTGTCGGCGAACCCGGCGCTGCCGGTGGAGGTCGTCTCGCTCTGAAGCGCGCGCGGGAGCGTGGTTGCGGCGGTGCCTGAAGGCGTTCGCGCGCATGCTGCGCGAGTCGCACTTCGGGTTCGAGCGGCCGATGACCGGGTTCTAGATCGAGGTCAACCTGGACGACGTGCGCGCCAGCCTCAACTCCGCCGAGGCGAACGCCGGCCGCATCGGCGCGCAGCTCATCATGGTCGGCATCCTGCCCACCCTGCGGCAGGACCACCTGACCGGCGCCTCACTGTCGCCGAACCCGAACGCCTGCGGGCCACCTGCGACACGATCGTGCCCGAGGCGGAGTGCACAAGCAACCAGTTCCACCTGCAGGTGAGTCCCGCGCAGTTCCCCGCCTACTGGAACGCCGCGCAGGCCATCGCCGGGGTGCAGGTCGCGGTCGGCGCGAACTCGCCGTTCCTCCTCGGCAAGCACCGGTGGGCTGCACAACGGCACGATTTACCGCTGGAACCGGCCGATCTACGCGGTCACTCGCGACCGCGCCCATCTCCGGGTGGAGAACCGGGTCCTGCCCGCCGGGCCGACGGTCGTCGACGCCATGGCCAACGGGGCGTTCTACTTCGGACTCGTCCGCACCCTGGCCGGGGCTGGGCACCGTCCCGGTGGCGGAACTGGTCCTGCGGCGGCTCCTGCGCACCCTGGTCGGCGAGTACCGGGAGCACATGCACCAACGAGCAGGTGCCCACCCGGTCGGCTTAGAACACGCGCGCACGAACGTGGAACTCGCGCGCACGAACGTGGAACTCGCGCGCACGAACGTGGAACTCGCGCGCACGAGCGTGGGACTCGCGCGCGGGAGCGTGGGACTCGCGCGCACGAGCGTGGGACTCGCGCGGGCTGCGGGTCAGGGGCGCGTGCGCGACACCACCACGTCGTCGAGCTTCACGAAGCCCACCCGGTGCCCGAACTGGATCTGCACGTACTTCGTCCTCCCGCGGACCACCACGTGTTCCGCCGGGTCGAAGGTCGTCGCCGAGTAGTACTCCGCGGGCAGGGTCGGGCCGGCGGTGTACCTCTGGCCCGCGGGCAGCGTGTACTGCAGCGGCACGACCTCCTGCGGTGTGAGCCCCTCCGGGTACGCGGAAGCCTCCGGGTACGCGCGCCCGTACACCGGCACCGACGACCGCCCCGGCCGCGGCGTCACCACCTGCCCCAGCACCGGCACCACCCCGGACGAGCGCAGCCACCCCTTCTGCCCGAGGTACCACACGGCCGTCCAGTCGCCCCGGATTTCCGCCACCGCGTACCGCTGCCCGGCCGACACGCGGCTGCCCACGTCGGAGATCGCCACGGTGGACGGCCCGCCGTCCGGGTGCAGGCCGATGTCCGCGAGCAGGGGAGCGTCGTCGCGCGGCTCCACCCGCAGGAACAGCGCCGACGAACCGCGCGCGGGGCACGCGGCGCCCGGCGCCGCACACCCCGTGTACCCGGTCGGGTTCGACGCGAAGTCCGGCTTGACCATGACCATGCCCGTCGGCTGCCGCACCGGCCGCGGGTTCAGCGGCGCGCCGAGCAGGTCGAAGTAGTGCGCCCAGTCCCAGTACGGCGCCGGGTCCCAGTGCATGCCGGCGACCTTGTCCGCGGTCGTCCCCGGCACGTTGTCGTGCCCGATGACGTGCTCGCGGTCCAGCGGGATCCGGTACTTCCCGGCCAGGTAGCGCACCAGCTTCGCCGAGGTCCGGTACATCGCCTCGGTGTACCAGGTGCCCTGCGCCGCGAACCCCTCGTGCTCGACGCCGATCGACTTCGCGTTGAAGTACCAGTTCCCGGCGTGCCAGCCCACGTCCTTGGTCAGCACGTGCTGGGCGACGTGCCCGTCGGTCGAGCGCAGCGTGTAGTGCCACGCCAGGTACGCCGGGTCCTGCACGAGCCCGATCGCCGTGTCGTAGGTGCACTCCGTGTCGTGGATGACGATGTGCGTGATCCGCTGCGAGTTCGGCCGCTCGGCCTTGTCGTGGTTGCCGTAGTCGCCGTTGCCGAGGTCCTGGTAGGGCGCCGGGATCCACTCGACGGGCAGCCCGGGCGGCGCCTCGGCCGCGCCCTCCGCGACGGTGGACAACCCGAGCGCGCGGACCTGCTCGCGTCGCGGTGACACCGGCGTCGCGGGCAACGTGACCGCCTGCCCGTCGTCGGTGGTCCGGCTCGCCCCGGCGGCGATGGTCGCGAACACCTCGTCGGCGAAGAACGTCGCGGTCCCGGTGTCCGACGCGCCGCTGTAGCGGGCGACCGCGCCGTACCAGCCGGCCGGACCGTCCGCCCGCGCGCCGAGCTCGCGCTGGTAGTGGGCCAGCACCGCGGCGCCACCGCGGATGTTCTGCACCGGGTCCGTCCGCAGCGTCGCGGCGTCCACGCCGGTCAGCTCGGCGGCGAGGTCGACGGTCTGCAGCGCTGCCGACGTGTGCGGCCGCAGCTCCCCGCGCGCCGCGTCGCCCCGTGGGTCCTCGCCCTGGTCGTGGTGGCTCCCGCCGGCCGCGACGGCCCGCAGGTCCGTCAGGTGCAGCGGGCCGAACCCGGCGCCGGTGCTCGGCGCGCCG
The DNA here is from genome assembly GCF_003385175.1 of Amycolatopsis ruanii. Taxonomy (NCBI): domain Bacteria; kingdom Bacillati; phylum Actinomycetota; class Actinomycetes; order Pseudonocardiales; family Pseudonocardiaceae; genus Amycolatopsis; species Amycolatopsis ruanii. Next base: position 45,202 of record NZ_PQHY01000046.1, on the reverse strand, counting down.
CCGTGGGAGTCCCAGCGGGACTTCAGGTACGACACGCCGAGCAGCACGGACTCCGGGACGCCGAACTCCGCCGCCGCGGCCGCGAACGCGCGCTGCCGCGCTCCGGTCGTGGCCGCGGACGCGCCGGTCGCGGCCACCACGGCCACACCGGCGGTGCCGACAGCGATCGCGCGCAGGGCGTTGCGGCGGGTGAACGACGTCATTGCGGCCTCCCCGGAACAGGTGCAGTCAGAAAACTACACACCGTCAAGGGGAGGAGGGAACCAACTTCCGTCTCAGACCCGGTGCAGGCTCGGGTCCCGGTCGGTCACCACGAAGCTGGCCGCGGTCTCGGCGGCCGCGCCCGGCCGGCTGACGTAGGGCAGGATCCGGTAGTCGGCCCGCAGCTCGTTCGCGGTGAAGCGGGTGCGGATGTAGCCGCGCCGGTTCTTGTGGAACTTGACGTGCGGGTTCTCGTCCAGCACCGACTGGAACGGGTCGTCGTTGCCGTCCCGGCCGCTGGTGATCGACGTCGTGATCAGCTCGACGCCCACGCCCTTCGAGTCCGGCTGCCCGTAGGTCTGCTTGACCTCCGACGCCCAGTGCCGGTGCACGTCCCCGGTGAGCACGACACCGTTGCGCACCCGCGAGTCGCCCATCGCCGCGGCGATGCGGTCCCGGTTGGCCTTGTAGCCGTCCCAGGCGTCCATGTTGTAGCCGAGCTGCGAGCCGGCGGTGAAGTCGATCTCGGAGAACACCACCTGCTGGCCCAGCACGTCCCACCGCGCCCGGCTCTGCCGGAACCCGTCGATCAGCCACTTCTCCTGCGCCGCGCCGGTGATGGTGCGGTTGGGGTTCAGGCGCTCGTCGCAGCTGACCTTGACGCCGTCGCCGCAGGCCTGGTCGTCGCGGTACTGCCGGGTGTCGAGCATGTGGAAGGTGGCCAGCTGCCCCCAGTGGATCCGCCGGTAGAGCTGCATGTCGATGCCCCGCGGCCGGGCGTTGCGGCGCAGCGGCATGTTCTCGTAGTAGGCCTGGAAGGCGACCTTGCGGCGGTCCAGGAACGACGCGCCGGGCGTCTGCGACGAGGCTTCGGGCACCTCGTCGGCCCAGTTGTTCTCGGTCTCGTGGTCGTCCCACACCACCAGCCACGGCGCGGTGGCGTGCGCGAGCTGGAGGTCGGGGTCGGTCTTGTACTGGGCGTGGCGCAGGCGGTAGTCGGCGAGCGTGACGGTCTCCGGGCCGACGACCGTGCGCACGTCGGTGGCCTTGGCCGCGTACTCGTACTGGTAGTCGCCCAGGTGCAGGATGAGGTCCGGGTGGTCCTCGGCGAGGCGGCGGTAGGCGGTGAAGTAGCCCTCGCCGTAGTGCGAGCACGACGCGAAGCACATGGTCAGCGGGGACAGCTGCCACGGCGCGGGCGCGGTGCGGGTGATGCCGGCCGGGGAGATCTCGCCGCCGACGCGGAACCGGTAGTAGTACTCGGTGCCCGGCTCCAGGCCGTCCGCCTCGACGTGCACGCTGTGCGCCGCCTCGGGCGCGGCCCACGTCTGTCCGGAGTGGACGATGCGGGTGAAGCGCTCGTCGCGGGCGATCTGCCACTGCACGGGCAGGGCCCGGTTCGGCATGCCGCCGAGGCCGTCCTCGGCGAGCGGGTCGGCGGCCAGCCGGGTCCACAGGACGACGCCGTCCGGCAGCGGATCGCCGGAGGCGACGCCGAGGTTGAAGACGTCGCCGACGGGCCCGGTGCCCGCTCCGGGCGAGGCGGAGGCGCGGGTGATTCCGGCGCTCAGCGCGACCGCCGCGGCGCCGCCGATCAGGACCTTGCGGCGGTTGAGTTTCGGGGTGTCCGGCACGTGCACTCCTCGTGGTGGGAACCAGTGGGGCCCATCGACGGTGCATCTCCGGGGCGAACGGGACGAAGGTGATCAGGTGGCTGGAAAGTGAATTTCCCTCAGCGGACCGGTTCCGGTGCCGGCCTGCTGTCGAAGGCCTCCCGCGCGGCGAGGATCTCGCCGACGTGCTCCTCGGCCCACTCGCCCAGGACGTTGAACATGTCGCCGACCTGCGTGCCGAGGCCGGTCAGGGAGTACTCGACGCGCGGCGGCACGGTCGGGTAGACGGCCCGGTCGACCAGGCCGTCGCGCTCCAGGGTGCGCAGGGTCTGGGTGAGCGATTTCTGGGTGATGCCCTCGAGCAGGCGGCGCAGCTCGTTGAACCGCATCGGGCCGTCGTGGCGGCGCAGCGAGCTGAGGACCAGCAGGCTCCACTTGTTGGCGAGCGCGTCGAGCACGGTGCGGGCCGGGCAGGCGGTCAGGTAGGACTGGACGGTATCCATGAGGTACCTGGATATCAGGAAGGTGCCTTCTTCACAACGGATACCGCCCGGGTCGACGATCTTCGGCATGAGAGCTGTCGATGTGTGGGCCCTGGGTGGCCCGGAAGTGCTCGAACTGGTGGACGCGCCGCGGCCGGTGCCGGGGGCGGGCGAGGTGCTGGTGCGGGTGCACGCGGTGGGGGTCAACCCGGCGGACTGGAAGCTGCGCCGCGGGCTCGTGGACGGGGTGGGGCTCGTGCCGCCGTTCCGGCTCGGGCTGGACTTCTCCGGCGTGGTCGAGGAGACGGGGGAGGAGGTGTTCGGGCTGGTGATGTCGCAGTGGGGTGCGTACGCCGAGTACGTGGCGGTGCCGTCGGCGGCGTTGGCGCCCAAGCCGGCGGGGCTGGACCACGTCACGGCGGCCGCTTCACCGACCGCGGTGCTGACGGCGGCGCAGGCGCTGGACGACGTGCGGCCGGGGCAGCGGGTGCTGATCCACGCGGCGGCCGGCGGGGTCGGGCACGTCGCGGTGCAGGTGGCGAAGGCACGCGGCGCGTACGTGATCGGCACCGCGCGATCGGCGAACCACGAGTTCCTGCGCGAGCTGGGCGCGGACGAGTTGATCGACCACACGGTGGCGGACTTCACGTCCGCCGTGTCGGACGTGGACGTGGTGTGCGACCTGGTCGGTGGCGACTACGGGGCGCGCTCGCTCAGGGTGCTGAGGCCGGACGGCGTGCTGATCGACGCGCAGGGCAACGACGCGACGGAGGACCCGCGCTACCGCCGGTTCCACGTGCAGCCGTCCGGGGCGGCTCTGGCGCGCGCGGTGGACGGCGTGCGGGTCCACGTCTCGCAGGTACTGCCCCTGGAGGACGCCGCGAAGGCCCACGAGCTGAGCGAGAGCGGCCGGGTGCGCGGGAAGATCGTGCTGACGGTGTGAACGAACGGCCCCGGGACCACGCCGTCGGGGTCCCGGGGCCGTTCAGGTCAAGGCCGGTGCTAGCAGCCTCCGCAGCAACCGCAACCGGGGCCACTGCACGAGCTGCAACAGCTGCAACCACCCATGGGAACACCAATCCTTCCAGTCGTGTCCGGGCCGTTTCCCAAGGTAGGGAGGCGCGGGCACGGCCAACACCGCCCAACGAGTGAGATGCTGGTATCGCTACGTGACGATGCGTGCCGGTGCCATCGATCCGAACGACACCCCGTCGTGACAAGGGGTGCGACCCGCACCGGGGGCCTCCTTGCGCGGCCGCCGTCGAGGAAGCCCTCGATCCGCCGGTTCGCGATGTCAGGGGTCCCGTGCGCGAACCGGGCGTAGACCTTCGCGAGCATGGTCACGGTGTGCCCCGCCCGCTCCGCGACGTCGGGCAGTGGGGCCGTCCCGCCAGCACCGACCGGACGAGGTTCGGCGGAAGGCCCAGCGGCCGGGCACGCCGCAAGACGTCGGTGCAAGGACGCGTTGCTGACCGACCGGCCGTCAAGCCGTCGCGGAACCAGCGCGGAACAAAGCCGCCGGTCAGGCCGCTTGGCACCCCGTTCGGGCAGCACCGGGGGACCCTCCTTGCGCGGCTAGCACTCCCGTGGCTAGAGTGCTAATCGAAGGCACCGCACACGCCCCGGCACCCGCGACGGCGGGGGTGGTAGGCGCCGAAACCAAGTAAGTACCTGCCAACGCTTTCGACGACCCGTGGAGGTCAACCCGGTGAGCGTGAACATCAAACCGCTCGAGGACAAGATCGTTGTCCAGACGAGCGAGGCCGAGGAGACGACCGCGTCCGGCCTCGTCATCCCCGACACCGCCAAGGAGAAGCCCCAGGAGGGCAAGGTTCTGGCCGTGGGCCCGGGCCGCGTCGACGACAAGGGGAACCGCATCCCCGTCGACGTCAACGTCGGCGACGTCGTCATCTACTCCAAGTACGGCGGCACCGAGGTCAAGTACAACGGTGAGGACTACCTGATCCTGTCCGCTCGCGACGTGCTGGCTGTCGTCAACTGACACAGGCGCTGCGGTGAACGCCCCGGGCCCCGCTGGAAAGCCGGGGACGGGGCGTTCTGCTGTCTGAGAGGACTTCCATGCCCAAGCAGATCAACTTCGACGAGGACGCTCGTCGAGCCCTCGAGCGCGGCGTCAACAAGCTCGCCGACGCGGTCAAGGTCACCCTCGGCCCGCGTGGTCGCCACGTCGTGCTCGACAAGAAGTTCGGCGGCCCCACGATCACCCTCGACGGCGTCACCGTCGCGCGGGAGATCGACCTGGAGGACCCGTTCGAGAACCTCGGTGCCCAGCTGGCCAAGAACGTGGCCACCAAAACCAACGACGTCGCCGGCGACGGCACCACCACGGCCACCGTGCTGGCGCAGTCTCTGGTGAAGGTCGGCCTCCGCAACGTGGCCGCCGGCGCCAACCCGGCCGCGCTCGGCAAGGGCATCGAGGCGGCCGCGGAGAAGGTCATCGAGGTGCTCAAGTCCAGGGCCACCCCGGTCAAGGGCCGCGACAACATCGCCCAGGTCGGCACGGTCACCTCGCGTGACGCCACCATCGGCGCCCTGCTCGGCGAGGCCGTGGAGCGGGTCGGCGAGGACGGTGTGATCACCGTGGAGGAGTCCTCCACGCTGGCCACCGAACTCGAGATCACCGAAGGTGTGCAGTTCGACAAGGGCTACCTGTCGGCGCACTTCGCGACCGACCCGGAGGAGCAGCGGGCGATCCTGGAGAACGCCTACGTGCTGCTGCACCGCGAGAAGATCTCGGCGCTGGCCGACCTGCTCCCGGTTCTGGAGAAGGTCGCCGAGTCGAAGAAGCCGCTGCTGATCATCGCCGAGGACGTCGAGGGCGAGGCGCTGTCCACCCTGGTGGTCAACGCCCTGCGCAAGACCCTCGTCGCGGTCGCGGTGAAGGCCCCGTTCTTCGGTGACCGCCGCAAGGCGTTCCTGGACGACCTGGCCGTCGTCACCGGCGCGCAGGTCATCTCCTCGGAGGTCGGCCTCAAGCTGTCCGAGATCGGCCTCGACTCGCTGGGCACCGCCCGGCGCATCGAGATCACCAAGGACAACACGACGATCGTCGACGGTGCCGGCACCAAGGCCGACATCGAGGCCCGCATCGCGCAGATCCGCAAGGAGATCGAGACCACCGACTCCGACTGGGACCGCGAGAAGCTGCAGGAGCGGCTGGCCAAGCTCGGCGGTGGCGTCGCGGTGATCAAGGTCGGCGCGGCCACCGAGACCGAGCTGAACGAGCGCAAGCACCGCATCGAGGACGCCGTGGCGTCGACCAAGGCGGCCGTCGAGGAGGGCATCGTGCCCGGCGGCGGCTCGGCGATCGTGCACGCGGTCAAGGAGCTCGAGGGCGACCTCGGCCTGACCGGCGACGAGGCCACGGGTGTCCGCATCGTGCGGGACGCCCTGACCGCGCCGCTGAACTGGATCGCCGCGAACGCCGGCTACGAGGGCCCGGTCATCGTGTCCAAGGTGCAGGAGCAGGGCTGGGGCTACGGCTTCAACGCCGCGACCGGCGAGATCACCGACCTGCTGCAGGCCGGCATCGTCGACCCGGTCAAGGTGACCCGCTCCGCGGTCGCGAACGCGGCCTCCATCGCCCGTCTCGTCCTCACCACGGAGAGCACCGTGGTGGACAAGCCGGTCGCGGAGCCCGAGAACACCGGCCACGGCCACGGCCACGCGCACTGACGAAGAACGAGAGGGCCCCCGCCACAAGCGGGGGCCCTTCTTCTTTTCTGCCCCACACACAAACCGCCACCCGGCAACGCAACCGGCCCACCCCTCTCCCGCAACCCGATCCCCAGCCAAATCGGTTGCCGAGCAGTCGGGTCAAGGCACGCTTTCCCGCCTTGACGCGACTTCTCGGCAACCGAACACTGAAAGATCGGGTTCGGGAGTGGCAAATCCGGGCGTAGCGAAGCGAAGCCGGCGCTTCCAGCCGCGCGCAGCGCAGATACGCGCGTAGCGCAGCGCCTACCTACGCATTAACCCCACCATCGACAGTGATCACCGACCCGGTGATGAACGCCCCAGCGGGCCCCGCGACATGTGCGACGGTCGCCGCCAGATCCTCCGGCGCCGCGTGCCGCCCGATGGCCGACAACGCGAGCGCGCTCGCGGCCCGCGGCCCGTCCGCCGGGTTCATGTCCGTGTCGGTCGGCCCCGGCTGCACGACCACCGACGTGATCCCCCGCGCCCCGAGATCGCGCGCGAACGCCCTGCTCAACCCCACCACGGCCGCCTTCGACGAGGCATAGGCGCTCAGGCCCTGCCGTGGCGCCCGCTCGCCCAGCGTGCTGCCGATCGTGATGATCCGTCCCCCGTCGGGCAGGTGCCGCACCGCGGCCTTGGTGGCGACGAACACCGCCCGCACGTTGACCGCCAGCGCCCGGTCGAAGTCCTCCAGGCTCAGCTCCTCGACCGTGCCGTGCGGGAACACCCCGGCGTTGTTGACCAGCACGTCCAGCCCGCCCAGCGCCTGGTCGGCCTGGTGCACCGCCGCGGTCAGCGCGTCCGCGTCGCCGCTGTCCGCCTGGATCGCGAGCGCCTTGCGGCCCAGCCCCTCGACCGAGGCCACCACCTCGGCTGCGCGGGAGGCGGCCCGCTCGTAGGTCACCGCGACGTGCGCGCCCTCCGCCGCGAGCTTCCGCGCGATCGCCGCGCCGATGCCCCTGCTGCCCCCGGTCACGAGCGCCACCTTGCCGTCCAGCGAAGCCATGGAGTCCTCCATTTCTGTAGTGATCGACACAGAAATTAACGGCGGCAGGATCTCGGGTCAAGACTTTCTGTGTCGATCGCTATAGAATGCGAACCATGTCACCACGCGGCCGCCCGAGGGCCTTCGACCGGGACGCGGCGCTCGACGAGGCGATGTACGTCTTCTGGGAGCGCGGCTACGAGGGCACCTCGCTGTCCGACCTCACCGCCGCCATGAAGATCAACTCGCCGAGCCTGTACGCGGCGTTCGGCGGGAAGGAGGCGTTGTTCCGGGAGGCGATCCAGCGCTACCGGGAGCGGTTCGCGCGCCGGCCGCCGGAGGAGGCGACCGCGCGCGACGCGGTCGAGGCGTGGCTGCGTCACAGCGCCCGCGGCTACGTCGAGGACGGGCACCCGCGCGGGTGCATGGTGGTACTCGCCGCGCTGAACTGCACGGAACAGAACCGGCCGGTCCGCGAATTCCTGACCGCCAAACGACGGAGCAACCTGACGGGCATCGCGGAGCGGCTGCGGCGCGCGGTGGCGGAGGGCGACCTGCCCGAGGACGCCGACATCGACGGCATCGTCCGGTTCTACGGCACGATTCTGCACGGGATGTCGATTCAGGCCCGCGACGGCGCGGAACTGACGGACCTGGAAGCGGTCATCGACACGGCGATGACCGTGTGGCCGCGATTCCTGGGAAAAAAGACGACACCCGGCTGACGGGCGTTCACCCGGGTGCCGTCCGCTTTTTCCGTTCCGGCTACTGACCGGAAAGGGTCAGCTGTGGTTTTCCGGTGCGGATGATCGTCTCCCGCTCGGCTTCCGACAGCCCGCCCCAGATCCCGTACGGCTCGTGCACCGCGAGCGCGTGCTCCCGGCACAGGTCCAGCACCGGGCAGGACTGGCAGATCGCCTTCGCGCGGGCCTCCCGCCGCGCTCTCGCCGGCCCCCGTTCGCCGTCCGGGTGGAAGAAGGCCCCGCTGTCCATCCCCCTGCACGACCCCCGCAGCTGCCAATCCCAGATATCGGCGTTCGGGCCCGGGAGCCTCCGCGTGTCTGCCATCCTGACCGCCTCCGATTCGGTCGTGCCACCCCTGCTTTGTTGCCCGGTGATTACTCCGAATGGCGCAACGGCGGTAACGTTAGAAGCGCGCCAATAGTTGTTCAAGGGAATCCCGGCGATTCAGCCGTTAGGTTTCCCCCGGATGCGTGAGATCAGGGCCGTAAACAGGGAAAATAACGAAACCGATTCAGGTTGCCCCGTTCGAGTGGTACCGGGATATTGGGTCGGGTGAGCCGTCCCAGGGGTGCCGGTCAGGCCGAGCCGACGATGCCCGTGGCCGCCGTCGCCCGGCGGCTCGGGGTCGCGCCCTCGACCCTGCGCACCTGGGACCGCCGCTACGGGCTCGGCCCGAGCCGGCACACCGGCGGCAAGCACCGCCGCTACTGCGCCTCCGACATCGGCCGCCTCGAACTGATGCAGCGCGCGCTGCTGCGCGGCGCCTCGACCGCGGAGGCCGCCCGCTGCGCGCTCCAGCAGATGCCGAAGTCGTTCGGCGCCGCTCCGGAGATCGCCGCCCAGCCGCTGCCGCCACCCGCCGAACAGCTGACGGCAGCGCAGAACGGCGCGGCGGCCCGGCGGTTGCGCGCGGCCGCGGTCGCGCTCGACGGCCGGGCGGTGCAGCAGACCCTCGACGACGCGATCGGCGGCGCCGGCGTCCTCGACGCGTGGGAGGGCGTGATCGCCCCGGTCCTCGACGCCTGCGGCAACGGCTGGCCGGGCAGCCCGGCCGGGGTCGAGGTGCAGGCCTTGCTGACCGAGTGCGTGCTGTCCGCCGTGGTGCGCGCGACCCCGGTGCTCGACCACCCCCGCAACCAGCGCCCGGTCCTGCTCAGCCGGGTCCCGGACGAGCCGGACGCGCTGCCGCTGCACGTGCTGGCCGCCGGTCTGGCCGGGCGCCGCACCGGCTCGCAGCTGTTCGGGCTCCCGCTGCCCGAGCCAGCGTTGTCGGCCGCCGTGCGGCGCAGCTCGCCCGCGGCCGTGGTGCTGTGGGCCGACCGTCCCGGCAACGCCGACGCGGAGCTGTTCCCCGAGGTGTCCCGCGGTGGCTTACGCAGCCGCCTGTTCGCCGCGGGCCGCGGCTGGCGCGCCGGGATGTTGCCCGACCGCGTCGAGCCGCTGCCCGACCTGCGGACGGCGGCTGACCGCATCGAGTACGTCCTGGTAGGGAAGTAACGTGCACGAGATCGAGTTCCGACGAGCGGCCTTCGGCGACCGGCCGGCGCCGCCGCCGGACGTGCTCGCGGCCGGCGGCCCGCCGAAGCGGCGCCTGCTCGGCGCGATCGTGCTCGGCGCCCAGGGCCGGTACGCGGCCGCGGCCACCCTGCTCGACGGGCTCGCCCGCGGCCGGGGCCAGGTGATCGCCGCGCTGGCGCTGGCCACCCTCGCCTCGCACCGCCGTCAGCTCGGCGGGCACGCCGTGGCCCGCGGACTCGACGGCTCCGCGCTCCGCCGGGCCGCCGCCGCGGAGTCGGAACCGGATCCCGACGGCCTGGACGCCCGCGGCGCGCTCGCCGACGCGCTGCTCGGACTGGCCGCCGACCACCTCGGCACCGGGCGGCTCACCGCGTCGCGGCGGGTCCTCGGCCGGGCGGCCGCCGCCGCGGACAACTGGCGCACCCGGACCCGGCTCGGCTGGGTCACCGCGGAACTGGCCCTCGCCTCGGGCGAGGCCGAGGCCGCCGTCGCGCCCGCCGAGGCGGCACTCGGCGAGGCCACCGCCGCCGGATCGATCCGGCACACCGTCAAGTCGCGGCTGGTGCTCGGCGCGGCGCTGGGCACCATCGGGCAGAAACGAAGAGCCGGGGAGCTCGTCTCCGGCGCCCTGGCCGACGCGGACAAGTACGAACTGTCCTCGCTCAGCTGGCCCGCCGGGCTGATCGCGGCCGATCTGTGGCCCGCCGAGGCGGACCGCCACCGATCGCGAACGGCCGCGGTGTTACACGCAGTGTTACTAAACTCCGATCCCGAGGGGAGGCGGATCGCGCATGGTTCACCGTGGGTTCCGGTCTGACCCCGGGTGCGGGGCCTCGGCCGGCCATACCGACATCCGGGCGAAGAAGTTCCAAAAAAAGCCACCGGATCGTGTCAAGGTACGGCCTCAAGCGTCCGATAGGGGATATGGAATGTCACCCGGCTGCAGGAAGGAACACCCGTGACGACGGTCTTGATCTGCGACGACCGACGCAGTGTCCGCGAAGGGCTCACCCGCGTGATGTCTGCTGTCCCCGGTGTCAGTCGCATCGACTGTGTAGCGCACGGTGACGAGTTGCTGGCCCGGTACTCGCGGCAGCCGGTCGACGTCGTGCTCGTCGGCACCCAGCGCGCGATGCCGGCCGGGGTGGAGGCGACTCGGCGGCTGGTGTCCGCCAACCCTCAGGCCAACGTGATCGTCTTCGGCGCGCCGGACGACGCCGGCAGCATCGCCGCCGCCATCGCCGGCGGTGCCCGCGGCTACCTGCGCTGGGACGCGTCCCGGCCGGAGCTGGTCGCCGCGCTCGCGCACACGCTCGCCAGCACCTCGGTGCCCGCGCCGCGCCAGCCGGCCGACCCGGGCGTCGAGCTCACCGAGCGCGAGCTGCAGGTGCTGCGCGGCATGAGCCAGGGCAAGAGCAACGGACAGATCGGCCGTGAGCTGTACCTGTCCGAGGACACCGTGAAGACCCACGCCCGCCGTCTGTTCCGCAAGCTCGGCGTGCGGGACCGGGCGCAGGCCGTGGCCCACGGCTTCCGTCGCGGTCTGGTCTCCTGACGCGGACGCGCGGATCGGCGGAGGACACTTCGCGGTTCCGCGCGCCGCGTGGCTTCATCGACCCCACTGCGAACCACATCCGTGCGATACTGGGCGGCCTCGGTTCGGCGAGGCCGGCGCGGCTGTAGAGCCGACCACGCATACGCGACACCGGCGTCGCCAGGTACCGTAGGCCTCACCGGTGTGAGCGATGTGGGGATTGCCGCGCCGTTGATTTTGCACGCCTACACGTAACGCTGGGACTGTTGTCTGCGATGGCCAATGTGGGGGACGGGCTGGATGAGCCAGTCGCCGCCGCTGTCGAGGGGGATCCCCAGGCGGTGGAGCGGCTGCTGGCCGCTATCCGTCCCCTGGTGGTGCGGTATTGCCGTGCCCGGGTCGGACGACAGGAGCGGTCGTTCGCCTCGGCAGACGATGTGGCCCAGGAGGTGTGTCTAGCAGTGCTCACGGCGTTGCCTTCGTACCGTGACCAAGGCCGTCCGTTCCTGGCCTTCGTGTACGGCATCGCCCAGCACAAGGTGGCCGACGCGCATCGGGCCGCCGCGCGCAACCGGACCGAGCCCGTCGCCGAGATCCCCGACGAGATCGAGGGCGACATCGGGCCCGAGCAGCGGGCTTTGCAGGGGGAGTTGAACGAGCGCATGGCACAGCTGCTCCGGGTCCTGCCCGACAAGCAGCGCGAGATCGTGGTGCTGCGGGTGGTCGTGGGCCTGTCCGCAGAGGAGACCGCGGAAGCGGTCGGTTCGACGCCGGGGGCCGTCCGTGTCGCCCAGCACCGCGCGCTGGCCCGGCTCCGCAAGGCGCTGGCGTCCGAGGAGGTGGCCTGAGTGACCGATCGCGAAGACGTCAGACGTGAGCTCGAGTTCGAGTCGACCATGAGTTCGTCACGGGCGGAGTTCGAGGCGGACCTCACCGCGATCCGCGCGGACGACGGTCTGCTGGACTCGCTGGGCGGGTCCGATCCCGGTATCGCCGACGACCTGGGCGATCAGGAACTCAACGCGCTGCTGCTGTCCTGGCGGCGCGACATCGACAGCGAGCCGCTCGCCGAGCTCATCGACACCGACACCGCGGTCACCACGATCAAGACGGCCGCGCTGGCCCGCCGCCACGGGCAGCGGGCGCGCCGTCGCCGCCTGCTCGTGCCGGTCGCCACGGCCGCCGCCGTCCTCGCCATCGGGTTCACCGGCACCAGCATCGCCGCGCGGGACGCCCAGCCCGGCGACACGCTGTGGGGCCTGACCAAGGTGCTCTACGCCGACCACGCGCGGTCGGTCGAGGCCGCCTCCGCGGCCCGCATCGACCTGCAGCAGGCCAGCATCGCCCTGTCCCAGGGCCGGATCGCCGAGGCGCAGCAGGCGCTGGCCGAGGCCGCCGCGAAGCTGAGCCAGGTCACCGAGGAGGAGAACCTCAGCCAGCTGATGGCCGAGCACCAGCAGCTCGCCTCGATGCTGCCGGACTCCTCCACGACCACGCCGGACTCGCCGACCTCGCTGCCGACGTCGGCCGCGCTGCCGCCGCCGAGCTCGACCAAGTCGCCGTCGCCGTCGAGCACGACGACGCCGCAGCCCACCACGACGCCGAGCCCGTCGGAGAGCAGCACCCCGTCGCCGAGCCCGACGACGGAGAGCAGCACGACGGCCCCGGGCGACGGCACCTCGGGCAGCACGGTGCGCTACGACACGCCGGACTCGGGAGCGGGCCAGGCGCCGGCCGGTGTGGACACCGGCACCAGCTCGAACTGACCACGCGCGAAGGGACCCGGCCGGGAGCGGCCGGGTCTTTCTTCGTTTCCGGGGGGAGCTGGCCTCGAACCGCAGGGTGGGGCTCGCCGGAGTCCTTCCGCCCGGAGCGCAGCGCCGGACCGTGGACCGGACGGCTCGGCAGGTCCAGGGCCGGACATGGCGAAGGCCGGCCTCCCGCGGCCCGGGGCTGCGGGGGCCGCGTCCCGCTGCCGGGACCGTCGCGCGTCGGACGTGTCAGGAGCGCCGCCGCTCTCCGCAGCCCCGGACCTGAGGAAGGTCCGGCCTTCGGCGGGCCGGGGCTGTGCGGCCGCGTCCCGGGGCCGGGGACTGTCGCGCGCTGGACGTGCCCCGCGCTTCACGCTCCCGGACATGGCGAAGGCCCGGCCTCCCGCGGCCGGGCCTCCTCGCTATCGGTCAGTAGGCGCTTTCGGTTGTCGTGATCCCGTCCGCGAAACCGCGGCAGTAGTCCCAGCTCACGTAGTCCGCCGGGTTGGGGTCGAAGGCCGGCTCGTGCGGGCGCATCCGCCCGTCCGCGAGCAACTGCTCGAGGCTCGCGCGCAGCAGGTGCCAGTCGTGGAAGTGCGGCTGATCGCATTCGCCGCAGTCGACCACGATCCCGCGCACCCCGCGCGGCTCCAGCAGCGCCTGGTAGACCGCCAGGTCGGACAGGTCCGCCAGGAGCTCGGCGCGCGCCTGCGCGTCCATCGGTTCGGCCAGCTCGTCGTCCCCGAAGCCGGCGAGCTCCCGGGCGGGGTCGTCCGGATCGTCGGCGAACGGGTCGGGGGGCAACACTTCGTGCGGCACGCGTCGCACCGTACCTGTCCGACCGGGTCGCTTGTCCAGGGCCTTTCCGTCCCCCCAAACGGGAGCGAGTTTCCCCGGTCACGTCTGGCCCCAGTCCGGGGGTTGCCGCGGCGGGCGCCAGATACCATCGATGAAAGGTTCACCCGCCACTGCCAGGAAGGTCAGCCACCCCCATGACGAGCGAGTTCGCCCCGGAAGACAAGTTCGCGATGCTCGGGCTGACCTTCGACGACGTGCTGCTGCTGCCGGCCGAGTCGGACGTCGTGCCCAGCAATGTCGACACGTCGACCCGGCTGTCCCGGAACATCACCCTGCGCATCCCGCTGGTGTCCGCCGCGATGGACACCGTCACCGAGGCGCGCATGGCGATCAGCATGGCCCGCCAGGGCGGCATGGGCGTCCTGCACCGCAACCTGCCGATCGAGGAGCAGGCCGCGGCCGTCGAGGTCGTCAAGCGGTCCGAGGCCGGCATGGTCACCGACCCGGTCACCTGCTCGCCCGACGACACGCTCGCCGAGGTCGACGCCCTGTGCGCGCGGTTCCGCATCTCCGGCCTGCCGGTGACCGACGCCTCCGGCACGCTGGTGGGCATCATCACCAACCGCGACATGCGGTTCGAGCTGGACCACAGCCGCCCGGTCAGCGAGGTGATGACCAAGGAGAACCTGATCACCGCGCAGGTCGGCGTCACCGCGGACGCGGCGCTGGGCCTGCTGCGCCGCCACAAGATCGAGAAGCTGCCGATCGTCGACGGCGCGGGCAAGCTGCGTGGGCTGATCACCGTCAAGGACTTCGTCAAGACCGAGCAGTACCCGCACGCCACGAAGGACCCGGACGGCCGCCTGGTCGTCGGCGCCGCGGTCGGCGTCGGCGCGGCCGGTCACCAGCGCGCGATGGCGCTCGCGGACGCGGGCGTGGACGTGCTGATGGTCGACACCGCGCACGGCCACTCGCGCGCGGTCATCGACATGGTCGCCACCCTGAAGAAGGAGCTGGGCGACACGGTCGACATCGTCGGCGGCAACGTCGCCACCCGCGCCGGCGCGCAGGCGCTGGTCGACGCGGGCGCGGACGCGGTCAAGGTGGGCGTCGGCCCGGGCTCGATCTGCACCACGCGCATCGTCGCCGGGGTCGGCGTGCCGCAGATCTCCGCGATCTACGAGGCCGACAAGGCCTGCCGCCCGGCCGGGGTGCCGGTGATCGGCGACGGCGGCATCCAGTACTCGGGTGACATCGCCAAGGCCATCACCGCCGGCGCGTCCACCGTGATGCTGGGCAGCCTGCTGGCCGGCACCGCCGAGTCACCGGGCGACCTGATCCTGGTCAACGGCAAGCAGTTCAAGACCTACCGCGGCATGGGGTCGCTGGGCGCGATGCAGTCGCGGGACGGGCGCAAGTCGTACTCGAAGGACCGCTACTCGCAGGACGACGTGCTCAGCGAGGACAAGCTGGTGCCGGAGGGCATCGAGGGCCGCATCGCGTTCCGCGGGCCGCTGGCCAACGTCGTGCACCAGCTCGTCGGCGGGCTGCGCTCGGGCATGGGCTACGCGGGCGCGGAGACCATCGAGCAGCTGCAGCAGGCGCAGCTGGTGCGGATCACCGCCGCGGGCCTGAAGGAGAGCCACCCGCACGACGTGACGATGACGGTCGAGGCGCCCAACTACACCTCGCGGTGACCCCCTGGTCGCAGGTCACACCGATGGCCTAGCGACAATGAACCGTCACTACTGGCGGCGAGAAGGGACCTGACGTGCGCGATCTGGTCGAGATCGGCATGGGACGCACCGCGCGGCGGGCGTACGACCTCGATGACGTGGAGATCGTCCCGTCCCGGCGGACCCGGTCGTCGGCGGTCGTGTCCACCGCGTGGCAGATCGACGCCTACCGGTTCGACATCCCGCTGGTCACCCACCCGACTGACGCGGTGGTGTCGCCGGAGACGGCGGTCGGGATCGGTAAGCTGGGCGGGCTGGGCGTGCTGAACGCCGAGGGCCTGTGGGCCCGGCACGCCAACGCCGAGCAGGCGCTGCTCCGGCTGGTGGACGCCGCGAAGGACGAGGACCGCACCGCGCTGGTGAGGACCCTGCAGGAGCTGCACTCCGCGCCGGTGCAGCCCGAGCTGCTGGCCGAGGCGATCCGGCGGGTGCGCGAGTCGGGGGTGACGGTCGCGGCGCGGGTGACCGCGCGGCGCGCGGCCGAGCTGACGCCGCACCTGATCGCGGCCGGGGTCGAGATCCTGGTCGTGCAGGGCACGATCATCTCCGCGGAGCACGTCGCCCACGACGACGCCGATCCGCTGGACCTCAAGGACTTCATCGGTGGCCTGGACGTCCCGGTGATCGCCGGTGGCGTGTCGGACTACCGCACGGCGATGCACCTGATGCGCACCGGCGCGGCCGGCGTGATCGTCGGCCACGGCTACACGCCGGGCGTGACGAGCACCGACCGCGTGCTGGGCATCGGCGTGCCGATGGCGACCGCGATCATCGACGCGGCCGCCGCCCGGCGTGACTACCTGGACGAGACGGGCGGCCGGTACGTGCACGTCCTGGCCGACGGTGGGATCACCAGCTCGGGCGACATCGCGAAGGCGATCGCCTGCGGCGCCGACGCCGTGGTGGTGGGCGCCCCGCTGGCGGCGGCGTCCGAGGCGCCCGGCCACGGCCTGTACTGGACCGCGGCCGCCGCCCACCCGAACCTGCCGCGCTCGCGGGTCGCCGCCGGGCCGGACATCGAGGTGGACCTGAAGACGCTGCTGTTCGGCCCCTCGTCCGACGCGGAGGGCGCGATCAACCTCTTCGGAGCGCTGCGCCGCGCGATGGCCAAGACCGGCTACTCCGACCTCAAGGAGTTCCAGCGCGTGGGCCTGTCGGTCCGCGGCTGACCCGGCCCCTCACGGGCGCGTCAGCGTGCCCTCGACCAGGGTGGTCTGGCCGGTCACGTACTCGCTCCACACGCCGGCCGCCACCTGGGTCCCGGGGCGGGCGAAGCTCTGCACGAAGCTGTGTCCCCGGTGGACGGCACCGAAGGTCACGGTGAACGCCGACGTGCTGGGCCGGTCCCGCGGCGGGACGCCGCTCGGCGGCACGATCTCGTCGAGCCCCCAGCCGTAGTCCTCGCGGTAGTCGCCCACCACGCGTTCCAGCGTGTTCTCCACGATGGCCCCGCTGACCGGGATCGGTCGGCGTCGAGCGCCGCCCGTCGAACGTGATGGCCACCCCGAACCGGGAACCGCCGTCCGGGGCGTAGGCGACCGTTCCGGTGTCGATGTTCTCCGGACCCGCCACGTCGGGTTCGTACGGCCGCTGCGGTCCGTGGGGCCTGGGGTGCGGATGGGTTTCGCCGACCCCACCCGCCGCGCGATCGTCCGCCTGCTCCAGGCCGAGGGCGACCGCCCGTGCGGGTGGACGCGGTGCTCGCGAACGCGGAGAGAGGTTAGTTGTGTGTTCGGGGACGTCGGTGATGGTCTGACCCGGGTTGGATGATCTTGATGTGGGTGAGGACCTCCGGGTTCGGTGTGGGTCACCACAACGCCGTTGGGCAGGGTGCGGCCGGCCCGGTGGGCCGGGCGTTACCGCGCCCACGGCCCGGCGGCTACCCCCGACTCCACACCGGCATCGGCAGCCACACCCCAGCCCACCGCGGAACCAACCTCACCAGACAACACAACTAGTCCCGCAACTCCGTGCACGGCACGACCACCGCGAACAGCAGTGGCTCACCGGGTGGCGGCACCGGCGCGACGACGATCGTGACGTCGTCGGGTCCGGGGAAGATCGGCACGGCGTACCGGCCCGCTTCCTCGGCCACCAGCGGCACCGGCTGCGGCGGACGGACCGGTGTCGCGCACGCGGCCCGCGCCTCGGCCACGGACGCGCGCCACGACGGGCCGCCGGTGCGCACGCTCGAACCCGCCCAGTCGCTGAGCACCTGCACGCCCAGGAACACCGCGACCGCGCCGCCGACGACCGCCCGCGGCCGCAACCGGTCCAGCAGCGCCGCCACCGCGACCCAGAACAACAGCAGCGGCACGATCGTGTACCGCGACCCGTTCAGCGAGAACTCCGCGCGCTCCAGGAACCCGCCGGTGCCCCGCAACCCGACCGGCACCGCCAGGTACGCCACCGAACACACCAGGCCCACCACCGCGACCTGCCGCGCCACCCGGTCCGCGCGCCACAGCAGCAGCGCCACGGCCAGCGCCACCACCACGCCGACGACCGCCACCAGCACCAGCCCGGCCGCCTGGTACACCGGCCCCAGCAGGCGGTCCCCGGTCAGCGCGCTCAGCACCACCCGCAGCCCGTAGATCGACGGCAGATCACCGGCCACCGTCTCGCTCGCCCGGTACCCGGCCGCGCGGGTCAGGTGCACCCAGCCCTGCACGGCCAGCGCCACCACCATCACCGCCGGCGCGATGCCGGCGACCAGCCGGCGCGGCGCCCGTGCGATCCCGACGACCGCGGCGGGCAGCACCAGCGCGGTCAGCGGATCGGACAGCGCCGCCAGCGCCACCACCGCCGCCGAACCCACCTGCCCGGCCACCGATCGCGGCGGCGCGAGCAGCACCCAGAACGCCGCGTAGGCCAGGTACCAGTGCAGGTCGCTGACCGCCGCGTTCACCTCGAACCCGGCCTGCGGCAGCAGCGGCACGATCGCGGTCACCAGTACCCGCGCCCAGGCCGACCGCAGCACATGTCCACTGTGGAACCACACCAGCAGCGAGATCAACGCGACCACCAGCGCCGCACCCGTCGCCAGCGCGGCCGCCGCCCACTGCGGCGGCAGCGCCGCGACCGGCTGCGCCACCAGCTTCGCGACCACCTGCAGGTACCCGGCGTGCGGGGTGACCAGGTTGTGCCACAAGGAATGCCGCATCGCCTGGTTCAGGAAGACACCGCCGTCCTCCGCCCACACCACGTCGTACGCACGCAGCCCGGGACCACGCATGAGCTGCAACCAGGTCGCGGCCAGCACCCAGGCCACGCTCGCCGCGACCGTCGCGGTGCGAGCCCGGTTCACTGCCGTCGCAGGACGCGGTCGGCGAGCGTCGCGGGACGCTCGTCGAGCATCGCCCGCAGCCGTTCGTTCTGCCTGCGCAGCTCGTCGGCCTCGGCCCGCAGGTCGGCGGTCTCCGTCGCGAGCCGGTCGAGGTCGTGCCGCTGCCGCGCGATCGTCTCCGCCATCGCGTCCGCGTTCTCCGCGTGCGCCACCATTTCGTACTGCAGCTGCAGCAACCGGGTGTAGAGCGCGATGCGGTTGTTCTCCATCGTGTAGAGCAGCCGCGAGTCGCGGTAGGGCCGCAGCGCGTCCAGCAACTCCTCGTCGCGCGTCACCACGCCGACGCCGAAGATCGCCGGGATCATCGCCAGCTGCCAGTCCTCGGTCAGCACGTCCTCGACCGCGGTGAGCACGCCGTTGCGCTCGCCGCCCGCCTCCTGAGCGCAGGTGAACGCACCCAGGCCGACGAACCCGGCGCGGGTCAGCTCGTCGTGCCACACGGTCGGACCCTCCGAACTGGACGGATGGCGGTCCTCCGGCGCGAGCCGGGACGGCAGGTAGTACTGGTCCCGTCGCGAGCACGGCCACAGCAGGTCGTGCAGCACGACCACGGCGTCCCGCGCGTTCGCCAGCACCCAGGCCAGTTCGGCCCGCACGGTGGCGTAGTTGTGGTCGCCGTCCAGCACGTAGAGGTCCGCGACCGGGAGGTCCGGCAGCACGTCCGGGGAGTGGTCCTCGACCAGGTGCAGGGCCGGGTTGCCGGCCAGCGCGGCGCGCAGGCTGTCGGTCGGGGCCGGGTCCACGCAGTACACCGCCTCGGCGCCCAGCTCCGTGTAGATGCCGCTGACCTGCCCCGATTCGACGCCGACCTCGACCACCGTGGAGATCGGGTGGTGCGCGTAGACGACCTCGAAGATCTCCCGGAAACAGGACAGCGAGTGCAGCAGCAGGGGCGCCTGGCGGGCCGCGCGGGCCTGCGCGTGCGGGTCGGTGCGGGTGCCGTAGTCGTTCACTTGCCGCTCCGCAGCTGCCGCACGGCGATGCGCGCCGCCGACGTGGCCAGTCCGACCGGTCCGTGCGTGCGCAGCTCCTCGCGCACCCGGCTCGTCACGCGGGTCAGCCGCGGCGCCGACGGCGGGTGGACGCCCAGCCCGGTGCGCGACTTCGGCAGCATCGCGAAGGCGACCGTCACCTGCCCGGACGTCACCGGCGCGCCGAACCGGGTGGCGACCGGGAACCACACCGCCCCCTCGTCGGCCTCGAACTCGAACAGCGTGCCGCCCAGCCACCGGCAGGCGGCGTGGATCAGCCCGGCGAAGTCCTCGGGGTGTTCCCAGCGCTCGACCCGCGGCACGCTCTGACCGGGCACGATCGCCTTCACCTCGACCCAGTCGATCCGCACCAGCGCGGGCCGCCCGGGCACCGCGACCGCCACGTCGGTGACGTCGGCCGAGCGGAAGTCCAGTCGCGCGAAGGACAGTCCGTCGTGGTTGATCCGCACCCGGCGGCGCGGCCCGTCGTGCCATTCGCCGTCGCCGGTGCGGAAGCTCAGCCGGGTCTCGGCGGGATTGTCGGACGGCTCGAACAGGTCGGCGTCCACCTGCCGCTCGGCGAGCGCGCGGGCCCCGGCGGCCAGGCGGGTGTCCGAGGCCGCGAGCAGGGCGGGCCAGAACGCGTCGCGCATGGTCAGGTCGGCCAGGTCGGCGGGGGAGAGGTAGGGGATCGCGGGCACCAGGTCCTCCGGCACCACGCGGGTGATCAGCGCGGAGCCGAAGTTGTCCTCGTGCGCCCAGTTGCCGAACACCGCGGCCTCCGCGGTGGTGGGGGCCTTCAGCGCGGACACCAGGATGTTCGCCAGCCGGTGCCGCGCGGCGCCGGTCAGGTCCGGCCAGCCGTCGCCCGCGTAGCGGTTCCACTGGGCCTGGAACTCGCGGATGCCGTCCTGGACCGCGCGGCGCTGCGCCAGCTGGTCCGCGCCGTCGGAGGCCGGGCCGAGCACGGGCGAGCCGTCGTCGGCGAAGTCCAGCAGCGAGCCGCAGAAGTCGTTGACCGATTGCTCCAGCACCTCCGGGCTGCGGCTGACAGTCCGCGCGATCTCCGGCGGCTGCCCGCCCTGACTCAGGTAGCCCTCGATGCGCAGCCCGGCCCGGTACACGCGGGTGGACCGGTCGTCGGTGGCGAGGTAGAAGCCGGCCGGGCGGGCGCCGATGCCGGCGACGTCGAGCAGTTTGCCCAGGTAGTACTGGATCGTGCCGCCCCAGCCGAGGTCGACCAGCGCCGGCTCGGGCTCGTCCAGCATCCCGGCGCGGCGCAGCTCGCCGAGCACGCGCTCGCGGATGCGGGTGACCGTGACCGTCAGCTTGTTGCGCAGGTGGGCGGTCTCGGTGAGCACGTCGGTGACCAGCCCGGCCTCGCGGCCGTTGTCCAGGACGGTGTCCAGCATCTCGGCCAGCGGCGGCACGTCGCCCGGCCGCAGGTGCAGGGCCTGCATGAGCTGGCGGACGGTGAGCCCGTGGCGCTGCTCGATGAACTGGCGCAGCGAGTCCGCGTCGGCCGGGTCGAGCGCGGCCAGCGAGGTGACGTGCCGGGACAGCCAGACCGGCCGGGCTTCGACCTGCCAGCCGCGTGCCTGCGTGGCGTTGTTGATCAGCGCGGAGAGCAGGGTGCCCTCACGCATCGGGCACCACAGCACGGAGATGCCGGACTGGTGGGCGCGCAGCGCGACCCACTCGGCGAACCCGGTCAGCACCGGCCCGAGCACCGAGGCGCCGTACCGCCACGCGGTGCGGACCGGGGTCGGCGCCGCGGGGTCGGCGCGCTGGAGGGTCTTCGCGCGCAGGCTGGTGATGCCGTAGTCGCCCTGGCCGGTGTCGAGGTGCTCGCCCAGCGGGTCCTCCAGGCCGAGCGGCTCGCGCTCCCGCTCCAGCACCGCGCGGAACTCCTCGTCCAGCCGCTCGTAGTACACGGTCCGGATCCCCAGCTCGCGCGGCACCTCGATGTCGGCGACCGCGTTGTCCCCGATGTGCACGACCTGCTCGGGGTGCACGCCGAGGTTGTCCAGGACGATCTCCCACAGCCCGGACGCCTTGTCCAGCCCGTGCTGGTGCGAGCGGAAGATCCGGGCCTCGCGCAGCGCGCCCAGGCCGGGCCGGTCCAGCAGCTCGGCCAGGTGCTCCTCGGTGAAGTAGGTGTCCGACACCAGCACGGTCGGCACGTGGTGCTTCGCGGCGAGTTCGACCAGCTCGGCGATGTCGAGGTCGGGCACGGTGAAGTCGCGCTCGCAGGTCACCTCGGCGCGGACCAGCTCGGGCAGCTCGGCGCCGAAGATCCGCAGCGGCATGTGCTGCCAGATGTCGGACAGCGACACCTCGGTGCCCAGCGCCTCCTCGCTCTGCCGCGCCCGCTGCTCCGCGACGATCCGCATGCGCCGGAACGCGGCCGGCGTGACCCAGCCCGGGCACCGGCCGTCGCGCACGAGCCGCGCCCCCAGCACGGCGAACACGTCGGTGGGCCGAGGGGTGCGCCGCCACAGGATGGTGTCGAAGACGTCCAGTGACAGGGCGGCGCACGAGCCGTCGGTGATCATCCGGCGCACCCGGGCGAGCGAAGGCGGTAGCGACAAGTCGATCTCCCCAGTGAATGTGATGAGTGATACCAAGAGAATCACTCTTATGGGGGAAATACGTTACGCGCGGCGAAAAGGTTGCCCCGACTGATCGGTAACTTACTACTGGTCAGAACCCTGTGGTGGTGGTTACGCTTTACCTGTGACCTCGCGTAACAGCAATGCGGCTGACTATGACGTCATCGTGGTCGGATCGGGGTTCGGCGGCAGCGTCGCCGCGCTCCGGCTGACCGAGAAGGGCTACCGGGTGGCCGTCGTGGAGGCGGGCCGCCGGTTCGCCGACGACGAGTTCGCCAAGACGTCCTGGGACCTCAAGCGCTACCTGTGGGCGCCGGCGCTGGGCTGCTTCGGCATCCAGCGGATCCACCTGCTCCGCGACGTGATGATCCTGGCCGGCGCCGGGGTCGGCGGCGGGTCGCTGGTGTACGCCAACACGCTGTACCGGCCGCTCAAGCCGTTCTACCAGGACAAGCAGTGGGCGCACATCACCGACTGGGAGTCCGAGCTGGCGCCGTACTACGACCAGGCGAGCCGGATGCTCGGGGTGGTCACGAACCCCACGGTGACGCCGTCGGACGAGGTCATCCAGAAGGTCGCCGCCGACATGGGCGTGGCCGACAGCTACCACCCGACGCCGGTCGGGGTGTTCTTCGACAAGCCGGGGCAGCGGGTGCCCGACCCGTACTTCGGCGGGGCCGGGCCGGAGCGGACGGGCTGCACCGAGTGCGGCTCGTGCATGACCGGCTGCCGGGTCGGCGCGAAGAACACGCTGGTCAAGAACTACCTGTACCTCGCCGAACAGGGCGGCGCGCAGGTCATCCCGCTGACCACGGTCACCGCTGTCCGCCCGCGCGGGGACGGCTCGTTCGAGGTCGACGTGCGCAAGACCGGCACCAGGTCGAAGCGGTTCCGCACCACGCTCACCGCCGGGCGGGTCGTGCTCGCCGCGGGCACCTGGGGCACGCAGCGGCTGCTGCACGAGATGCGCGACCAGGGCGTGCTGCCCCGGCTGTCGCCGCGGCTGGGCGAGCTGACCCGCACCAACTCCGAGGCCATCATCGGCGCCGGCCGCCCGACCGTCGACCCGGAGCGCGACTTCAGCAAGGGCGTGGCGATCACGTCGTCGTTCCACCCCGACGAGTCCACCCACATCGAGCCGGTGCGCTACGGCAAGGGCAGCAACGCGATGAGCCTGCTGCAGACGATCGCCACCGACGGTTCGGTGCCGACGCCGCGCTGGCTGCAGGCGGTGCGGTTCCTGGCCAGGCACCCGGTGCAGAGCGCGAAGCTGCTCAACGGGTACCGGTGGAGCGAGCGGACCGTGATCCTGCTGGTGATGCAGAGCCTGGACAACTCGATCACCACCTACACCAGGCGCGGCCTGTTCGGGCGGCGCAAGTACACGTCGAAGCAGGGCCACGGCGAGCCGAACCCGACGTTCATCCCGGCCGGCCACCAGGCGAACGAGCTGACCGCCAAGCACATCGACGGCACCGCGGGCGGCACCTGGGGCGAGGTCTTCGACATCCCGCTCACCGCGCACTTCATCGGCGGCGCGCCGATCGGCACCAGCCCCGAGGACGGGGTGATCGACCCGTACCACCGGGTGTTCGGCTACCCCGGACTGTCCATCGTGGACGGTACCGCGATCACCGCGAACCTCGGCGTGAACCCGTCGCTGACCATCACCGCGCAGGCCGAGCGCGCGTTCTCGTTCTGGCCCAACAAGGGCGAGGCGGACCAGCGGCCGGACCAGTCGAAGGGCTACCGGCGGATCAAGCCGGTCGCGCCGAAGAACCCGGCGGTCCCGGCCGACGCGCCGGCCGCCCTCCGACTGCCGCTGGTGTCTACAGGTCGATCCCGGCGAACACGGTGACCCGCTCCTCGGTGAGGTCGTGCATGGCGGCGAGCACGCCTTCCCGGCCCACCCCGGAGCCCTTCACCCCGCCGTAGGGCATCTGGTCGGCGCGGTAGGACGGCACGTCCCCGATGATCACGCCGCCGACCTCGAGTTCGGCGGAGGCGCGGAAGGCGAGGCGGACGTCGCGGGTGAAGACACCGGCCTGCAGGCCGTAGGCGGAGGCGTTGACCGCGGCGAACGCCTCGTCGGCGTCGTCCACCACGGAGACGGCCAGCACCGGGCCGAAGATCTCCTCCGACCAGGCCTTGGTGTCGGCCGGGACGCTGGTGAGCAGGGTCGGCTCGACGGTCGCGCCCTGGCGCGAGCCGCCGGCCAGGAGCTTGGCGCCGGCGGCGACGGCCTCGTCCACCCAGGCCACGATCCGCTCCGCGGCGGCCTCGTCGACGACCGGGCCGACGTCCACAGTGGAGTCGTAGGGGTCGCCGGTGCGCAGTGCGCCGATGGCTTCGGCGAGCGCGGGGATGAACTCGTCGGCCACCGAGCGCTCGACCAGGACCCGCTGCACCGCGATGCACGACTGGCCGGCCTGGTAGTTGCCGAAGGTCGCGATGCGCTGGGCCGCGCCCGCCAGGTCGGGCCAGTCGCCGAGCACGACCGCGGCCGCGTTGCCGCCCAGTTCGAGGACGACGTGCTTGCGCGGGGCGGCCTCGGCCAGCGACCAGCCGACCGGGCCGGAGCCGGTGAACGACACGACCGGCAGGCGCGGGTCGGCGACCAGCTTCGCGGTGTCCTCGTTGCCGAGGGGCAGGACCGAGAACGCGCCCGCCGGCAGGTCGGTCTCGGCCAGGATCTCGCCCAGGACCAGCGCGGACAGCGGGGTGCGCGGGGCGGGCTTGACGATGATCGGGGCGCCGACGGCGAGCGCGGGGGCGACCTTGTGGGCGACGAGGTTGAGCGGGAAGTTGAACGGCGCGATGCCCAGGACCGGGCCGCGCGGGATCCGGCGGACCATGGCCAGGCGGTTTTCGCCCGCGGTGTCGGTGTCCAGGCGCTGCAGGTCGCCGGAGAAGCGGCGGGCCTCCTCGGCGGCGATGCGGAAGACGTTGACCGCGCGGCGCACCTCGGCCTCGGCCCACTTGAGCGGCTTGCCGTTCTCGGCGGTGATCAGCTCGGCGAGTTCCTCGGCGCGCGCGGCGAGTTGCTGCGAGGTGTGGTCCAGCGCGGCGGCCCGGACGTGCGCTGGTGTCCGGCGCAGCTTCGGCGCGACGGCGACCGCGGCGGCCACCGCACGCTCGATCTGATCCGCCTCCGGCACTGCGACGGTCGCCACCTCGCTGCCGTCGAACGGGTGATGCACGTCCAGGGTGGCCGTCCCCTGCTCCGCCCGGCCGGCGATCCAGGCCGGCCGCGGTTCCGGCGTGATGGTGTCCATGACAACAACTTAGGCGCCTGACGGAGCGTGGTTTCGCGGTCGGCGCGGGCTACCCGATCGGGTTACTCAGAGCTCCACGACGTCCCGGAGCGCACCCAGGAGCGCGCCGAGGCAGATGTCGTGCAACTGCTCGCGGGTGACCGACCCGGTGGTGAGCCATTCCACGCACAGGGTGCGGACGAAGGTGAGCCAGCTCAGCACGATCGCGGAGACGACGCCGCGGACCTCGTCGGGGAGCCGGGCCGCGTCCAGCACGCGTTCGCGGAGAACGGTCAGCTCGTCGTCGATGACCGCCTGCACCCCGCGGTCACCGGCGAGGGTCCGGTTGGCGGCCAGCACGGTGTTGCGGTGAGCCGCGAAGTAGTCGAAGTGGGCTTCGAGTGCGGCCGAGATCTGGTCCGGGATCGACGCGCCGGACTCGAAGCGCGCCTGGGACAGGAGGTTGTCCGCGGCCTGCCGGTACACGGCGGCGAACAGGCCGGGCTTGGTGGGGAAGTAGCGGTACAGCAGCGCGCGGGAGACGCCGGCCTCGTCGGCGATGTCCTCCATCAAGACCTCGTCGTACGGCTTGGCCGCGAACAGGCGCGCGCCGACGTCGAGGAGTTCCGCGCGACGGGCGGCGGGAGTGAGGCGGCGGCGTGCGGTCACGCCCCCACGTTACTTGACATTCGTCTACTAGTAGGGCTTAGTAGATACACGTCTACTAAGGGGTTGACATGGCTCGGGCGTTGAAGTGGCTGATGCTGGTGATGGGCGTCGTCTGCGCGGCGATCGGGGTGTTCCACTTCGTCGGCGGGATCGCGTCGGTCCCCGGCGAGGGGGGCGCGGGAGCGACGGTGGACAGCCGGGAACGCTTCTACGGCGCGCTGTTCTTCGGGTACGGGCTGGCGTGGATCTGGGCCGCGCGGCGGGTGCCGATCCCGGCTTCCGCGGTCCGATGGCTCGCGGTGATCTTCTGGCTCGGCGCCGCCGGCCGGCTGGTGTCACTGGCCGTGCACGGGTGGCCGCAGTGGTTCCAGCTGGCGCTGACGGCGGTCGAGGTCGCGCTGCCGCCGGTGTTCCTGTGGCTGGCCGCGGCGGACGAGAAGGCGCGGGCCGGCGCGGAACCGGCACGACCCCGGTGATGGAATACCCGCCGCGCCGCCCCTGTTGTACGAGCTGGTCGGTGCGGTCCGTGTCCCCCGGGCCTCACCCTTCACCGTCAGGGAACACCGGTTCGCCCGGAGCCCTGTTCGGACCTTTCGCCGAGAGGCGACCGCCGCACCGGCCCCCAGTCTCGAAGAACCCCGTCCCCGGGCGCACGTGACCGAGCCCACCTGGGACGATGGGAGACACACGTCGTCCTGATGGAGGTCCGGTGTCCAATCCGAGCGGTCCGGTGCTCGTCGTCGACTTCGGCGCGCAGTACGCGCAGCTGATCGCCCGCCGGGTCCGCGAGGCCCAGGTCTACTCCGAGGTGGTGCCGCACACCGCGTCGGTCGACGAGATCCTCGCCAAGAACCCCTCCGCGATCGTCCTGTCCGGCGGCCCGGCCAGCGCCTACTCGCCCGACGCGCCCGGCATGGACCCCGCGCTGGCCAAGTCCGGCGTCCCGATCTTCGGCATCTGCTACGGCTTCCAGGTCCTCGCCCAGGCGCTCGGCGGCACCGTCGAAGCCACCGGCAACCGCGAGTACGGCCGCACCGAGGTGCACATCCCGGCCGACGGCGGCGTCCTGCACCGCGAGCTGCCCGAGCGGCACCAGGTGTGGATGAGCCACGGCGACAGCGTCACCAAACCCCCCGCGGGCGCGAAGGTCACCGCGACCTCCGAGGGCGCCCCGGTCGCCGCCTACGAGAACACCGACGACCGCATCGCCGGCGTCCAGTACCACCCCGAGGTCCTGCACTCGCCGCACGGCCAGGAGGTCCTGCGCCGGTTCCTGCACGACATCGCCGGCATCAAGCCCCAGTGGACGACCGCCTCGATCGTCGAGGAGCAGATCGGCCGCATCCGCGAGCAGATCGGCGAGGACGGCCGCGCGATCTGCGGCCTGTCCGGCGGCGTCGACTCCGCCGTCGCCGCCGCGCTGGCCCAGCGCGCCATCGGCGACCGGCTCACCTGCGTCTTCGTCGACCACGGCCTGCTGCGCCGCGGCGAGCGCGCCCAGGTCGAGCGCGACTTCGTCGCCGCCACCGGCGTGAACCTGGTGACCGTCGACGCCCGCGAGCGCTTCCTCGACGCGCTGGCCGGCGTCACCGACCCGGAGCAGAAGCGCAAGATCATCGGCCGCGAGTTCATCCGCGTCTTCGAGCAGGCCGAGCGCGACCTCAAGGCCGAGGGCGACTACCGCTTCCTCGTCCAGGGCACGCTGTACCCGGACGTCGTCGAGTCCGGCGGCGGCACCGGCGCGGCCAACATCAAGAGCCACCACAACGTCGGCGGCCTGCCCGAGGACCTGCAGTTCGAGCTGGTCGAGCCGCTGCGGCTGCTGTTCAAGGACGAGGTCCGCCGCGTCGGGCTGGAGCTGGGCCTGCCGGAGACGATCGTGCACCGGCAGCCGTTCCCCGGGCCCGGCCTGGGCATCCGGATCATCGGCGAGGTCACCGCGGACCGGCTGGAGACGCTGCGCGCCGCCGACGGGATCGCCCGCGAGGAGCTGACCGCGGCCGGCCTGGACCGCGACATCTGGCAGTGCCCGGTGGTGCTGCTCGCGGACGTCCGCAGCGTCGGCGTCCAGGGCGACGGCCGCACCTACGGTCACCCCGTCGTGCTGCGCCCGGTGTCCAGCGAGGACGCCATGACGGCCGACTGGACCCGCCTGCCCTACGACGTGCTGGAACGCATCTCCACCCGCATCACCAACGAGGTTCCCGAGGTCAACCGGGTCGTGCTGGACGTGACCAGCAAGCCGCCGGGCACCATCGAGTGGGAGTGATCCGGAACCACTGACCCGGGGGCGACGTGCTGCTGGTGGGCATCGCGTTGATCGTCGTGGCGGCGGTGCTGTTCCGCCGCGCGCGGAAGGCGGGCGCGCCGGTGCGGACCATGGCCGCCACCCCGACCCTGTCCGTCGCGCAGTTGGAGCAGCTGCGGCGGATGGTCCCGCGGCCACGTCCCGAGGGCGGCTTCCGCCGGATCACCGAGGTGGTCGGCGACGCGCAGCTGGGCGCGGGAGGCCTGGTGACCGCGGAACTCAGCAAGACGCCCTGCGTCTGGTACGGCTACCGCGTCCGGCGGCACTGGTACTACCGCACCCGCAAGGGGCACTATCGGGAGCGCTGGGAGACGGTCGCCGAGGGGCAGGCGCCGCGGAGCTTCGTGCTCGTCGACCAGCAGCGCGGCGCCATCGAGGTGGTTCCGTTGGGCGCCCGGCCGGAGGCCGTCGAGAAGCCGGTCGATTCCTACCAGACCGATCTCCGGGCCGACACGGTCGAATTCCTCGGTCTGCACTGGCCGCGCGGCCGGGGCACCGTCGGCTTCCAGTACTGGTGATCGGGAAACCGGGGGACGGCAGCGGCTCCATCATCGCCGGCGGCCTCCGGCGTCGGCTTCTGGATGCTCACCTGGTGACGAAAAAGGGAGCCGCGAACGGCTCCCTTTCCCTGGCCTGGCAACGACCGGCTCAGTCCCGCCGGCCTCCGCGCATCGACGCCCCCAGCATCAGCACCCCGACGAGCACCGCGCCGCCCGCCAGCACCCACTTCAGGTCGAAGGAGGGTAGCCAGGTGGCGCCGTCGGACAACACGTACGCCGAGACCAGCAGCGTCGCGATGCCGATGATCAGCGTGAAGACGTCGACCCCGCGGCGGCGCTCCGGCTCCGCGGGCGTCTCCGTGTCGTAGGAGTACGGGTTCTCCCGCTCAGCCACGACGCACCTCCAGCGTCCCGACGCCCTGGTCGGCCGTCAGCGTCAGCTGCAGCCCGCCCGGACCGTCCGTTCCGTAGTCCACCCCGGTGATCGGAGCGGCCCCGACCCCGCTCGTCTGGCGGCCGAAGCAGTTCGCCTCACCGAACTGCGACACGCACGTGTAGGTGACGTCCGCCGTCGCCGGCACGCGCACCGTCGTGTCGCCCGCGCCGAGGTGCACCTCGGTCCGCACCGGCACGTCCGCGGGCAGCCTGGTCAGATCCAGGTCGACCGTCCCGGCTGTGCGCTGGTAGCTCGGCAGCACCTCGGCCGCGGTCGCCGGCGTGACCCGCAGGTCGCCCATCCCGCCGGAGTAGTCGCCGACCGGCATGGTGGTCAACGCGACGCCCACGATCGACAGCGGCACCGCCAGCACGGCCAGCTTGCGGCCGCCGCCGGCGAACGCACCGGCCACCATCCCGACGCCCAGGACCCCGAGCACCAGGCCGATGACGTGCTGCGGCGAGAACCATGCCTCACCGGACGAACCGATCGCCGCGCCGACCCCGGCGACCAGCAGCGCGATGCCGAAGGTCGCGACACCGATCTTGCTCGTCCGCCGCGGCGCGCGCGGCGGACGCGGCGGCGGCGAGGCCGGCGGCGGAACCGGGTCCGGCAGGTCCCACGCCATCGGGTCCGCGCCCAGCGGGTCCCACCCGGACTCGGCCCGCTCGGTGGTGCCCGGCGCGCTCATCGAGAACGCCGCGGGACCGACCGTGGTGGCCGCGGGCGTCACCGGCACCGGCCGGTTGAGGTGCCCGCGCCCGCGGTGCAGCAGGTACAGCGCGGTGACCATCATCGCCGCCCCGATGATGCCGCCCCCGTTGAACCAGCCACCGGCGAACGCCCAGCTGGACAGCGGGAAGAACAGGATGCCCAGCACGATCGTGAGGTGCTTGGACATCGAGCTGCGGCCCTGCCCGAACAGCGACTCGACCGGCGACACCTCGTCGCCCTCGGCCGGGAACAGCAGCCAGCACAGCAGGTACAGCGAAGCGCCGACCCCGCCGAACACGGTCGCCGTCACGAACGCCACCCGCACGATCACCGGATCGATGCCGTACCGGTTGCCGATGGCCGCCGCGACACCGCCGATCTTGCCGCCCCGGGTGGGACGGCGCGGGCGGCTGGCCCAGAAGTCCTTCACGGTCTCCTCGAAACCGCCCAGGCCATGCGGTTTCGGAGCCTCTGCCGTGTCGTTCATGGTGCCCAGCATGCGGGAGCCGGGCCGCACGCACATCGGGGAACGACCCTGAGTTTGCCGCGGCCGCGATCCCCGGGGTTTTCCCGGATGAATCGTGCCTTGCGGGCGTGTGACCATGGCAGAACCATGGATCACGTGCAGGAGAAGCCGCGGACCGAGACCGGTATGCCGCTGCCGCGCCCACCGGGCGAGGCGGCGGTGGTGCCGGCCGCCGGGAGCGCGGTGACGGAGGCCGACGAGCGGCCCAAGATGTACCGGCGCCGGTCCAGCCGGGTGGTGGCGGGGGTCGCCTCCGGTCTGGCCGACCACCTCGGCATCAAGGTGCTCTGGGTGCGCGCGACGTTCGCGATACTGGCGGCGTTCGGCGGGGCCGGTCTGGTGGCCTACGGGCTGCTGTGGGTGTTCGTGCCGCAGCGGCGCCGCGAGGAGACCGAGACGCCGGCCACGCCGAAGGAGAAGCAGCAGGCGATCGGCCTGGTCATCCTGGGCATCGGCCTGCTGGTCGCCGGTGGCGCCCTCACCGGCGCGATCAACGGCTGGGTCGCGGTGCCGCTCGCGCTGGCGCTGGTCGGCGCCGCGGTCGTGTGGCGGGAGGCCGACGAGTCGCAGCGCCGCCGATGGCGGGACGGGGCGCGCTCGGGTGTCGCGGGCATGGTGCTCGGCGGCGGGGGGTGGTCGGCGGCGATCCGGATCCTGGCCGGCGTCGCGCTGGTGATCACCGGGATCGGTGTCGTCGTGCTGCGCACCGGATCGCTCGACCAGGTGCAGTTCGCGCTGCTCGCGGTGCTCGCGACGCTGGTCGGGGTGGCGGTGCTGACCGTGCCGTTCTGGCTGCGGATGGGCCGCGACCTGGGGGAGGAGCGCCGGGCCCGCATCCGCACCGAGGAGCGCGCGGAGATCGCCGCGCACCTGCACGATTCGGTCCTGCAGACCCTGGCGCTGATCCAGAAGCAGTCGGAGTCGCCGAAGGAGGTCGCCCGCCTGGCACGCAGCCAGGAACGCGAGCTGCGTGGCTGGCTCTACGGCCCGTCCGGCTACGGCACGCCGAAGCAGGAGGGTAAGGACCAGTTGACTGTGTTTTCCAGGGCGGTCGCGACCGCTTGCGGCGAGGTCGAGGACACGTTCGCGATCTCGGTGTCGCAGGTGGTGGTCGGCGACGCGCAGCTGGACGAGCGGCTCACCGCGCTGGTGCTGGCGGCCCGTGAGGCGATGGTCAACGCGGCCAAGCACGCGGGGGTCGACGAGGTGAGCGTGTACGCCGAGGTGGAGCCCACCGGGGTCACCGTGTTCGTGCGGGACCGGGGCAAGGGCTTCGACCCGGAGACCGTGTCGGAGGACCGGCATGGCCTCGCGGACTCCATCCGGGGGAGGATGGAGCGCAACGGCGGCACGGTACGGCTGCGCACGGCGCCCGGGGACGGCACCGAGGTGCAGCTGGAAATGCCGGTGAAAGCCGAATCTGGAGGGACGCGTTGAGCGAGACACCGCAGCCGAAGGCCCCCATCAGCGTGTTCCTGGTCGACGACCACGCGCTGTTCCGGGCCGGGGTGCGCACCGAACTGGACTCGATCACCGACGAGGTGCGGGTGGTGGGCGAGGCCGGCTCGGTCGCCGAGGCGGTCGCCGGGATCGCCCGGACGAAACCGCAGGTCGTGCTGCTCGACGTGCACATGCCCGACGGCGGTGGTGCGGAGGTGCTCCGCCGCGTCCGCACCGACCTGCCCGACGTCGTGTTCCTGGCCCTGTCGGTGTCCGACGCGGCCGAGGACGTCATCGCGGTCATCCGCGCCGGCGCCCGCGGGTACGTCACCAAGACCATCTCGTCGAAGGAGCTGGTGCGGGCCATCGCGCGGGTGTCCGAGGGCGACGCGGTGTTCTCGCCGCGGCTGGCCGGTTTCGTGCTGGACGCGTTCGCCGACCGGCCGGGCTCGGCGCCGATCAGCGACCCCGAGCTGGACCTGCTGACCCCGCGCGAGCGGGACGTGCTGCGCCTGCTCGCGCGGGGCTACGCCTACAAGGAGATCGCCTCGGAGCTGTACATCTCGGTGAAGACCGTCGAGACGCACGTGTCGAGCGTCCTGCGCAAGACCCAGCTGTCCAACCGCTACGAGCTCTCCCGCTGGGCCTCGGACCGCAGGCTGGTCTGAACCAGGACGCGGCGCCGCACGCGCGTCAGGGCGACCCCGGCGAGCACGACCGCGACCCCGGCGAGGATCCGCGGGTTCAGGTCCTCGCCGAGGAAGAGCGCGCCGAGCGCCAGTGACACGACGGGCAGCAGGTAGCCGACGGTGGAGGCGGTGACCGCGCCTTCGGTCGCCAGCAGGCGGTAGCTCAGCGCGAACGCGAACCCGGTGGAGAACACCCCGAGGATCACCACGGCGATCACCGGACCGGCGGACAGGTGCACCGGCGTGGTGCCACCGGCGGGCATGGCGAGCAGCGTGAACCCGGTCGCCGCGGTCATCTGCGCGCCGGCCAGCGCGACCGGCGACGAGCCGGTGCCGGACAGGTGCTTGCCCTCGTAGACGAAGACGAACCCGTAGCTCACCGCGGCGGCGAGGCAGGCCAGCGCACCCCAGCTGAGCAGACCGGACTCCTGCCAGGGCGCGAAGATCAGCACGGTGCCGACGAGCCCGGCGAGCAGCCCGGTGAGCTTCGGCGGGTCGAGCCGCCGTTCGACGCCCATCAGCACGGCCATGAGCAGCGTCCACAGCGGGGTGGTCGCGTTCAGCACGCCGGTGACGCCGGAGCTGACGGTCTGCTCGCCGATCGCGAACAGCAGGAACGGCAGCGCGTTGTGGAACAGCGCGGCGACCAGCAGGTGCGTCCAGATCCGCCGTCCGGCCGGGAGCCGGTCCCGGGCGGCGTAGCAGAGCCCGACGAGCACCGCGCTGCCCAGTGCGGTGCGGATGAGCACGATCTGGACCGGCGTGAACGCCTGCAGCCCGATCTTGATCCACAGGAAGCTCGATCCCCACATGAGTGCCAGCGCGGCCAGGCGCAGCAGAGTTTTCGTTTCGGCCACGACCTTCACGATCGCGCCGGCGATCTGTAAGAACAAGCGAAATTATCTACACGCTGCTGTAAGCAGAACTGTATTCTCGGGGCATGCTCGACGTCCGCCGGTTGCAGGTGCTGCGGGCCGTGGTGTCCAGCGGGTCGATCAGCGCGGCCGCCCGCAACCTCGGCTACACCCCGTCCGCGATCAGCCAGCAGTTGTCCACTTTGGAGCGCGAGGCGGGTACCGCGCTGCTGGAGCGGGTCGGCCGCGGGGTGCGGCCCACCCCGGCCGGCGCGTTGTTGTCCCAGCACGCCGAGGTCGTGTGCGCGCAGTTGTCCAAGGCCGAGTCGGAGCTGGCGGACCTGAAGGCGGGCCGGACGGGCCGCCTGGCGATCCGCTACTTCGCGACGGCCGGCGCGTCGCTGGTACCGCCCGCGGTGGCGGCGTTGCGGGCCGAGTACCCGGGCGTGCAGCTGGACCTGCGGCTCCTGGAACCCGTGGACGCGCTGCCACAGGTGGAAAACGGCGACGCCGACGTGGCGATCGTGGTGTTCGCCGGCCCGTACTCGAAGCCGGGCGTCGAGCTGTACCACCTGTTCGACGACCCGTACCGCGTGGCGCTGCCGAAGAGCCACCCGCTGGCCCGCAAGAGGGTCGTGGACCTGGCCGACCTGGCCGACGAGCCGTGGATCAACAACGAGGGCGTACCCGGCCCGTGCCGGGACGTGCTCATGGCCGCCTGCGGGGCCGCCGGTTTCGTGCCGAACTTCGTCATGGAGTGCGAGGACTACGCCACCGCGCAGGGCTTCGTCGCGGCGGGGCTGGGCATCAGCCTGGTCCCGGTGCTGGGCCTGGGCGCCCCCCAACCCGGCGCGGTGGTCCGGCGAATCCGCAACCCGGAACCCATCCGCCCGATCCACGCCGCGGTATCCACCCGCTCACGCGACCAGCCAGCGCTCCGCCACCTACTGAAGGTGCTCAAGGAGACAAGAACGGACGTCGCCGCATAAAGCACAACCCCACAGCACGAACCGCCACCCGGCAACGCAACGCACCACCCCCACGAGCCACCCCCTCTCCCGCAACCCGATCCCCAGCCAAATCGGTTGCCGAGCAGCGGGGTCAAGGTACTCTTTCCAGCCTTGACGCCGCTTCTCGGCAACCGAACAATTGAAGATCGGGTTCGGGAGGGGCAAATCCGGGCGTAGCGAAGCGAAGCCGACGCAGTAGATACGCGCGTAGCGCCCACCCAGCTCACAAGAACAAAAGCTGAGTAACCCCGATCCCAATGGCCGCCGCAACGAGCACAGCCATGGTCGCCAAAATCAACTGCCGCACCCGCACCGGCGAAATCCGCACAATCGGCTCCTTCGGCGGCGAAGGCGGCGGCGTCTGCGGCCGGAACGCGGGCACCGTCGGCAGGGCGGGCGCGGTCGGCGGGATGAACGCCGTCTGCCGCCCCTGCGTGATGGCCTGGAACGAGGTGATGCTGTCGCCCAGCGTGGGGCGGCTCAGCGGGTCCTCGCGCAGCAGCTTCATCAACGCGGGCGCGAGCACGCCGGCCTTCTCCGGCTGCCGCAGCGAGCCGCCGCCGTGGTCGCCGTAGGGCGGCACGCCCTCGACCGCCGTGTAGAGCGTCGCCCCGAGGGAGAACGCGTCGGTGGCCGGTGCGGCGGTCGCGCCGCGCGAGAGTTCCGGCGCCCGGTAGGCGGGGTTGAACCCGGCGCCGGTGAACCCGATGTCGGTGACCTTGACGCCGCCGTCGTCGGCGAGCAGCACGTTGCCCGGCTC
This sequence comes from Amycolatopsis ruanii, assembly GCF_003385175.1. NCBI lineage: Bacteria > Bacillati > Actinomycetota > Actinomycetes > Pseudonocardiales > Pseudonocardiaceae > Amycolatopsis > Amycolatopsis ruanii. The sequence continues at coordinate 10,031 of NZ_PQHY01000046.1, read as the reverse complement.
CAGCCCGCGGTGCACGACACCGGCCCGGTGCGCCGCGGCCAGCGCGGACGCGAGCTGGATGCCCAGGAACGCGGTCTGCTCGGGCGTGAGCGTGCCGTACTCGGCGAGGAAGTCCGCCATGTTGCGCGAGGGCACGTACTCCATGACGACCCACGGGTTCGCCCCGTCACGCAGCACGTCGTACACGCCGATGGCGCAGTTGTGCTGGATCCGCATCGCCGCGCGGCCCTCGTCCAGCGCGGCGGCGATCGACTGCTCGCTGTGCCCCGGCGCGACCGGCATCTTCTTCGCGGCCACCGTGCGGTTCAGCTGCGTGTCGTACGCCAGCCACACGATTCCGGCGCGGCCACGACCGATCGGCTGGTCCAACCGGTACCGGCCGCCGACGAGTGCGCCCTCAGTACCCACTACACCCTCTCGTCGTCCCGGCGTGTCGGATAGTCACCCACCACCCTACTGGCCGATCCTGAACGTTTCCGGCAGTCGACTTACTGGGTTGGCGAGGTGGCCCCAGTGCTCGGCTCTTCTTCCTCGCTGGACGAGGAGGTCGGGGTCTTCGTCGGGCTCGACTTGCTGGGTGACGAGGTCCGCGGCGTCGAGGTCTCCTCCACGGAACTGCGGCGCGAAGAGGAGGGCCGGGTCTGCTCGTTGCTCTCGCTCCACCGCGTCACGGTGGGCGTCGAGCTCTCCGTCGTCTCGACCGACGAGCTGGTCACCGGCGGCGGCAGCACCGGCGGGCTGGTCTCGGTGGTGTTCGTGGCGTGGTCCGGCTGGCTGAACAGCCAGATGCCGAGCGCCACGAGGCCGGCCACCACGACGGCGCCGATCGCGGCCGGCACCTTCCACTTGCCCCGCTTCTCGTCCGCTTCCTCCGCCGCCGGGCGGGGCTCGTCGTCGTAGCCGTCGTACCCGGCGGGCACCGCGCGCGTCCCGCCCTGGCGGTCGTAGTCGTCCGTCGGGTAGGCGGCTGTGCTGCCGTACGGGTCCGCGTAGTCGTCGTACTCGTCGTAGAACTGGTCGCTCGCGCCGCCGGCCAGCGTGCCGGAGTGCGCGCCCAGGTCGTCGCCCCGGAAGGCTCGCGTGGCACCCGCGCCCGCGGCTGCCCCCAGCGCACCGGCGGCCAGCGCGCCACCGGCGAGCGCCCCGCCGGAGGGCGAGAACTGGGTCTCGTCGTCCGGCCCGCCCAGCGGCGTCTCACCGCGCGCCACGGCGGCGAGCAGCTCCTCGGCCTCGGCGGCGGTCGGGCGGTGCTGGACCTCGGGGTGCAGCAGCACGGCCAGCACGCTCGCCAGCGGACCGGACTGCCGCGGCGGGTTGATCTGCCCCGCGGCGACCGCGTGCAGCAGGCTCAGGGTGTTCTCGCTCAGCCCGAACGGGGGCTGGCCCTCGCACGCGGCGTACAGCGTGGAGCCCAGGGAGAACACGTCGGCCTCCGGACCGGGGTCGCCGCCGATCGCGACCTCCGGCGCCAGGTAGGCGGGGGTGCCGGCGATCATGCCGGTCTTGGTGACCGTGACGTCGTCCTTGGCGCGCGAGATGCCGAAGTCGGTGATCTTCACCACACCGTTGTCGGCGAGCAGGATGTTGCCCGGCTTGATGTCCCGGTGCACGATCCCGACCGCGTGCGCCTCCTTGAGCGCGGCCGCGATCTGGGCGCCGATGCGCGCCACCTCGCGCGGCGGCAGCGTCTTCCGGTCCCGCAGCAGCTCGGCCAGGCTGGTCGAGGGCAGGTACTCCATCACCAGGCACGGGTGGCCGTTGTCGTCGGTGACGACGTCGAACACGGAGATGGCGTTCGGGTGGTGCAGACGGGCGGCGATGCGCCCCTCGCGCATGGTGCGCTGCTTGGCGTCCTCGGCCTCGTGCTGGTCCAGCCCCGGTTGCAGAAGCAACTGCTTGATCGCGACGGCGCGACCGAGTACGTCGTCGTGCGCCTGCCACACGGCGCCCATGGCGCCGGAGCCGATTCGCCGTTCGATCCGGTACCGGCCGGCGACCAGGCGACCCTCGTCGCTCACGCGACCTCCTTCGGGGGCTGTTTCAGGGCGCGACGCAGTGCCGCACGTCTGGGAGCCTATGCACGTAGCTCGGCCCGTAGGCCGGGGTGGGCCAGATCCGTTCAGTCAAGGCTAGGGTGCTCACTCTGCGCGCATGCATCCGGCACTGTCTGGGGCGGCCCGGGCCACGCCTGCTATGGCGGCGCTACAGCTCCTCGGCGGCCAGCAGGACCGCCTCCGAGATGCTGCGTCCGGCCTCGTCGAGACCCAGCTGCTGGGTGACGCGCAGCCGCGTGCCGTCGTCGCGGCGCATCAGCACCACGGCGAGCACCGACCCGTCCGGCTGGACGTCCGCCTGCGTCACCTCGACCTGGCGCATGGTGCTCCAGGCCCGCACCAGGTCACCGGCCTCCTCACCGGCCAGTGCCGGGCTGAGCAGGTCCAGCGCCTTCTCCGGCGCGGAGTCCACCCGCCGGTAGAACTCGTTGACCACCGCCAGCTTCTCCGCGTCGGTCAGCTCGGGGGTGGTCGTCGTCGGCGCGGCGGAGCCCTCGGGAGCGCTCGTCACCCCGGCCGCGGGTGCCTGGGTCTGCGTCACCGGCACCTGGGCGGCCGGCGCGAGGTTCAGCTGGGGGTGGCCGGGGGTGCGACCGCCGTGCTGCTCGTCCGGGGCGCCCCCGGAGGCGAACCCGCCGAGCGCGGCCGCGCCGGTGATCTGCGGCGTGGCGGAGCTGGCCGGCGCGGCCGACTGGTCGCGGCCCCGGCTGAGCAGCGACGACGCCACGACCGCGCCGACGAGCAGCGTGCCGGCCATGGTCAGCCCGGTGAGCTTGGCGAGCTTCGCGCCCCGGCTCTCCGGTTCCCGCCGCGGTTCGGTCCGGGTCCGCACGCGCGGGGGCGGCAGGTACTTCCGCGGCTCGCGGAACACCTGCGTGAGGTACTCGCGGTCGACCATCTCGTTGTCGAGGATCTCGGGGGAGATCAGCTCCTCGACGCGGAGTGCGTCCGGCGTGCGGATGGCGCGACGCCGTTCGTGTGCGACTCTCATGGACCTGTCGTCTGGATCTTCCGTCTCGGGGGGACTCGCCGGGGGTGTCTAGCTGTTCATCAGCGAACCCCGGTACCGCGTTACCGGCCACCCCCGATCGGTGGAGGGGCACCCGGGCACGACGAACGGCAGTTGCCGTCACCCACCTGGACCAACGTGCTGGTCAGGCCCCGTCGCTGGTGATCTTGTCGCCGGAGAACTCGAGGGTGCGCTGCTCGGTGACCTGGGTGCCGTCCTTGTAGACGGTCTGCACGGTGCACACCGTCTTGCCGTCGTACTGGTGCACGCGGATGTGCTTGACCTGGAAGTACGCCACGTTCGCGTACTTGCGCGCCAGCCCCTGCGGACCCTCCTGCCGCAGCTCGCCGCTGGTCATCGAGGCGGCCGCCTCGGGGTTCTCGGTGACCGTGTCGAGGTAGCTCTGCGAGGTGCTGGCCAGCGTCTTCGGGTCCTCGTCCGCGTACACGGTGAACCGGTACGGGTCGGCCTCGTAGGGCGCGGGGGAGGGCGGCGGCTTGCGCGGGACCGAGCTGGTGGTCGGCGTCGGTGTGGCCGAGCCGCTGGTGGGGCCACCGGCGGTGGAGGTCTCGCGGACCGTGCTCGGGCTGGGAGCCCGCACGCCCGCGCTCTCGGTCGGCTGGACGCTGGTCGTGCCCGCCACCGGGACGTCGTCAGGGGACGTGCTGCCGGCGGAGTCGCCCTGCGCGCCGCCTCCGGTGGGCGGCGCGAGCTGCTCGCCGGACAGCGTGGGCACGCCGCCGCCGAGGCCCGGGACCCACCCGCCGCCCGCCTGGTCGGGCGCCGGTTTCGCGACGAACGCCGAGCCGGCGAACATCAGCGCGACGACGACGCCGCCCGAGGAGGCGGTGGCGAACCAGGCGGCCTTGCGCCAGCTGCGCGGCGGGGTCACCGAGGCCGGCACGTTGCCGAGGTCGAAGGAGCCGAGGCCGGTGACCGGCGCCGCCTCGTACACGCGCACGTCGGTGTCCTCGGCGTCGCGGTTGCGCGGCGGGGTCAGCTTGACCTTGGTGCGCTGGGGTCGCCGCCCGGCCGGGCTCGCCTGCACCGGCTGGGGCGGGGGAACGGGGAGCTCACCGTGCGCGGAGGGGAACACCTCGGCGCAGGGCCGGGTGTCCGGGATGCGTTCGGTCAGCGGCAGGGAACCGCGGGCGGGTGCGTCGAACGGTTGCGGCACCCGCCGGACGGCCGGCTGGTTCGCCGGGACGACCGGGGTCCAGGTTCCGGCGCCACGGCGGTGCCGGCCGGTCCGGGAACGAGAGCTTTCCGTGAATTCGGCCCCGCGTGTCATGCCGTGTGGACACCGCCCTCTGCGTCCTCTGACGCCGGAGGAAGGCCGATTCGACCGAATGGAGCAGGCCGTGCATGTGCGGGTGCACGTTCGTCTGCACGCGCACGACCTGTCGCCGGGCGCGTGGTGCCGAATCTGGGCCGTTCCACGCCCTCAAGAGTAGGAGCCCGCGGCTGTTGTCAAAGCGTGAGCCCGCAAGTTCACTCTGTTGGGGCGTCGGCGTTCCCGTCACCCACCGCTTCGGTAGCGCGCCTGGGTCGACTGGAGGGCCTTGGTGGCGACTGCGCCGCTGCCCGCGGCGACGATGATCGCGAGGATGTCCATTCCGGTGCCACCCGACGTGAACAGCCACGCGAGCAGCGCCGCGGCGGAGGTTCCCCCGGCGAGCGCCCACCGGCCGCGGACGTACTGCGCGACCGGCGCGCCGCCGGCCCGCTTGTTCGCCGCGTTGTTCAGCAGTGCCAAGTAACCCACATGGGCTAGCGAGGCGAGCACACTGGCGATCGCGATGATGACCGCGATGACGTTAATCATGTCTCCAGTGTGCCCGTCCGCCGAGCCACCGGACCTCCGGGAAGCCCCGGAAATCGGACGATTTTTCAGCGGCCGAGCCGGCCGCGCCCCAGGTTCAGCAGCGCCATCGCGAGCTGGCGGCCGTCCGGGCCGAGTTCGCGGTAGCGGGCGAGCACGTCCATCTCGCGGTTGTAGACGATGCGGGTGCCGCCCGCGGCCATCCGCGCGGCGCCGATCGTCTGGGACACCTCGACCCGGCGCTTGACGAGCCGCAGGATCTCGGAGTCGAGCCAGTCGATCTCCTTGCGCAGCTCGGCGATCTCCTCGGCCGAAGCGACGGGTTCGCCCGAGGTCTCCGGCGAGCTGTCCTTCTCATTCGTGCGTGCGTTCATCGGGCCCTCCGGTCGGTTTCCGGACCCGCACGGCCCCGAAGCCGACGAAAGCCCCGGGTCCGCGGACTCCGGGGCTTGTGGTGACGGTGGTGTGGGCACCTACGCGATCACGGGAGCCGGAGTCCGGATCCCGTAGAAAAATCGGTACGCGTGGTGCTGCACGAGATCAGTATGGCACAACTCGTCCCCGGCCGCGGACGGCCGCGTGTGCGAGCAGGCTCACGCCGAGCCAGAACACCGGGAACACCGGCCAGAAGAACTCCGCGTCCGACACCGCGAACCGGACCACGAGCAGCGCGGACAGCACGGCCACGACCGCGGCGTGCACCTGCAGCGGTCGTGGGAAGCGCGGCGGCCGCGGCGGCGTTGGTTCCGGTAGGTCGCGCGTGAGCGCGGTCAGTTCGTCGACGTAGGTCGCGGCGTAGGCGGCCGCGAGCCGCTCTTCGGCTTCGCCTAGGGTCAGCCTGCCCTCGCCGCTCGCCTCCTGCAGCCGGGTCGCCACGCGCTCCCGGTCCTGGTCCCCGGCGCGGATCCGGGTCGATGGTGTGGTCATGTCGTCGATCCTCCGCGCGGCGAGCGCCTCGCGCGTCCGTCCGCCGTCGACACCTGGCGGTACGTCCGGCGCGGTAAACCGTCAGTGCCCCCGAGTAGCGTGGAGAACCGATGAGCACCCTGTTCGACCTCCCCGCCGAGCCGCCCGCGCGCCCCGCGCCGGGCCGCGGCGCCGATCTGCTCGCCGACCTCAACCCCGCGCAGCGGGAGGCGGTCACGCACGCCGGGGCGCCGCTGCTGGTCGTCGCGGGCGCCGGGTCGGGCAAGACCCGGGTGCTGACCCGCCGGATCGCCTACCTGCTGGCCGAGCGCGGCGTGCACCCCGGCGAGATCATGGCGATCACGTTCACCAACAAGGCCGCGGCCGAGATGCGCGAGCGCGTCAGCGAACTGGTCGGCAGGCGGGCGAACGCGATGTGGGTCTCCACGTTCCACTCGATGTGCGTGCGGTTGCTGCGCCGCGAGGCCAAGACGCTGGACATGTCGTCGAACTTCTCGATCTACGACGCCGACGACACCCGGCGCCTGGTCACGCTCGTGGCGCGCGACCTGGACATCGACCCCAAGCGCTACCCGGCCCGCGCGCTGGCCGTGCACATCTCCAACCACAAGAACGAGCTGGCCGACCCGGAGGACGCCACCGCGAAGGCGTCCAACGACCTGGAGCGCCGCGTCGCCGAGGTCTACACCGAGTACCAGCGGCGGCTCCGGCTGGCCAACGCGTTCGACTTCGACGACCTGATCATGCGCACGGTCGAGCTGTTCCAGACCTTCCCCGACGTGGCCGAGCACTACCGCCGCCGGTTCCGGCACGTCCTGGTCGACGAGTACCAGGACACCAACCACGCCCAGTACACGCTGGTGCGGGAGCTGGTCGGCACCGCGACCAGCGAGTCCGGCGTCGAGCCGGCCGAGCTGTGCGTGGTCGGTGACGCCGACCAGTCGATCTACGCCTTCCGCGGCGCCACGATCCGCAACATCGAGGAGTTCGAGCGGGACTTCCCGGACGCCCGCACGATCCTGCTGGAGCAGAACTACCGCTCCACCCAGACCATCCTGTCCGCGGCCAACGCGGTCATCGCGCGCAACCCGAACCGGCGGGACAAGCGGCTGTGGACCGACTCCGGCGACGGCGAGAAGATCGGCGTGTACGTCGCCGACAACGAGCACGACGAGGCGGCCTTCGTCGCGGGCGAGATCGACGCGCTGGTCGACCAGGGCCAGGCGAAGTACTCCGACGTCGCGGTCTTCTACCGCACGAACAACCAGTCGCGGGTGTTCGAGGAGATCTTCATCCGGCTCGGGCTGCCCTACCGGGTGGTCGGCGGCGTCCGGTTCTACGAGCGGCGCGAGGTGCGGGACGCGCTGGCCTACCTGCGGGTGCTGGCCAACCCGGAGGACACGGTCAGCCTGCGGCGGATCCTGAACGTGCCCAAGCGGGGCATCGGCGAGCGGGCCGAGGCGTGCGTGGCCACGCACGCCGAGCGCGAGCGGATCTCCTTCGCGGCCGCGTTGCGCGACGCCGCGGCGGGCCGGGTGGCGCTGCTCAACCCGCGGTCGGCCAAGGCGATCGCCGGGTTCGTGGAGCTGCTCGACGGGTTGATCGAGCTGGTCGACGGTGGCGCCGAGGTCGCGGACGTGCTGGAAGCCGTGCTGGAGCGCACCGGGTACCGGGCCGAGCTGGAGGAGTCCGACGACCCGCAGGACGCCTCGCGGGTGGACAACCTGACCGAGCTGATCACGGTCGCGCGCGAGTTCGCGGAGCAGGCGGCCGAGATGGCGCCGCTCGCCGAGGACGACGCCGGGGTGCCCGAACCGGGCTCGCTGCCCGCGTTCCTGGAGCGGGTGTCGCTGGTCGCGGACGCGGATTCGGTGCCGAGCCCGGACGAGGACGGTGCGGAAGAGGACTCGGGCGTGGTCACGCTGATGACCGTGCACACCGCCAAGGGGCTGGAGTACCCGGTGGTGTTCTGCACGGGCTGGGAGGACGGTGTCTTCCCGCACCTGCGTGCGCTGGGCGAGCCGGCCGAGCTGGCGGAGGAACGGCGGCTGGCGTACGTGGCGATCACGCGGGCGCGGCAGCGGCTGTACCTGAGCCGGGCGATCACCCGGTCGGCGTGGGGGCAGCCGATGACGAACCCGGCGTCCCGGTTCTTCGACGAGGTGCCCGCCGAGCTGCTCGACTGGCGCCGCGAGGAGCCGTCGTCGGCCGCCGAGCCGTCCTTCGGCTCACCGCGCGCCGCGACGACGTGGGGACGGCGGTCGCGCTTCGGCGAGGACTCCGCGCAGGCCGGCATCGCGGCCCGCGGCATGCGGTCGACGCCGTTCAAGGGCTGGCAGAACACGGTCGCGCTGAAGCTCGAGGTGGGCGACCGGGTCAACCACGACAAGTACGGACTGGGCACGGTGGTCGAAGCCTCCGGCGAGGGCCCCCGCGCCACGGCGACGATCGATTTCGGCAGTGCCGGCAAGGTGAAGCTGATGCTGATCGGCAGCGTGCCGATGGTGAAGCTGTAGCCGCTGTGTGCCCGGCTGCGGAGGGCGCGGCTGTGGCCGCTCGCCGGGGCGCGGAGGGGGCGGCCGCAGGCGCCGCTCGCCGGGGCGTGGAGGCTGCGGCCGCAGCCGCCGCTCGGCGGTGGGCCGGTTCGTGCGGCTGCCCGTTCGCTGGTGCGGCAAATCTGCCCCAGCCGGTGTTGAGGGTGCGGCTATAGCTTCATCGCCGCTCGCCGCGCGTGGCGATGAAGCTGTAGCCGCCGCTCGCTGGGCTCCGACGGCGAAGCTGCATCCGCTGCTCGCCAGCGGGCCGTTCGCTTGTGCGCCACCGGTGCACCGGCTGAGGCCGCCGGTGCGATCACGGCCCGCACCGCCCCGGCGCACCTCCACTCCGAGGCCACTTCCGGCGCCCACCATCTCCAGCCCTCAGCCGGATCGCGCGCACGGCGTTCTCGCCCCCCGCACCGGCCACTCCCCACGCCCCACTAACTCGATCGGGCGATCATCGAGCCCCAACCAACCCAAAACTGTCAGACCCCTCCGCTATACCTGTCTCGAACGAAAGTTCGAACCCTCGGGAGGTCATGGTGTGGGCAGGCAGTGGTTCCCGTACGTGCGAGCAGCCGTCCTGGAGCGCATCGAGCGCATGGTCGCGCGTGCGGCTCGCGACGGGGCATTACCGGCCGCGGAGGCGCTCGTCGTACTCGGAGCCTGGCAGGCGCTCCTGGAGCGGCACGGCGGGCCCGATGGACGGTGCGTGCTGTGCCGGCGCACGTCGCGGAGGCTGTGCACGGTCTGGCAGGTCGCGGTGGCCTACTTCGTGCGGCCGTGAACGAGCGCGGGAGGGGCCGTCAGAGGTACACGCCGCGGGCGGCGAGCCAGCTGCGCGGGTCGACCTTCTTGACGCCGTTGAGCCAGACCTCGAAGTGCAGGTGCGGGCCGGTGCTCTGGCCGCGGTTGCCGATCTCGGCGATCTTCTGCCCGCACTTGACCTTCTGGCCCTCGCGCACCGAGTAGCTGTTCATGTGGCCGTACACCTGGACGGTGCCGTCCTCCAGCTGGATCTTCACCCACAGGCCGAAGCCGCTGGCGGGGCCGGCCTCGATCACCACGCCGTCGGAGGCGGCGTAGATCGGGGTGCCGATCGAGTTGGCGATGTCGATGCCGTAGTGGCTGGTGCCCCAGCGGGCGCCGAAGCCGGAGGTGTAGGTGCCCTTCGCGGGCGCGCAGGTCTTCGGGCGAGCGGCCTCTTCGGCGGCGATGCGGGCGGCCTCGGCGTCGCGGGCCTGGCGGGCCATCGTGACGTTCTCGCTGTCGGTGAGGCGCTGCACCTCGGCCGAGGCGTCCGTGAAGTTGGCCGCGGGAAGGATCTCGGGAGCGCCGGTGGGGGCGTCACCACCGACGGCGAACGACGCGCTGGCGTCCTCGGCGTTGGCCAGAGGGGTCACGCCGGCGTCGGAAGTCTGTACGGCTTGGAGCGTCTGTCCCGCGGCGGCCGCGGCGAACGCGCCGGCCGCGACGGCGGCGACCACGACCCGGCCACGCAGCGCCGACGAGGGCGCGGGGAGCCGGTGAGCGCCCCGGACCCGGACGACGGCGCCGTCCAGAGCGTCGTCATCGAGTGCCGGGGAAGGAGCTTGGCCGCCGGGGGAGCGGTATCGAGCCAAGTCGAGGCCTTCCGTTACTCGGGGGGTCAGACAGCGGGCGCCGGGCGGGGGATCCCGGTG